>QXXX01000024.1:0-15309 GCA_009887195.1 Candidatus Poseidoniales archaeon
AGCGGCGGCGGACGTGGCGGAGGTCGCGGTGGCGGCGGCGGACGTGGCGGAGGTCGCGGTGGCGGTCGCGGTGATGGCGGCGGACAAGATGGCGGACGAGATGGCGGACGTGACGGCGGACGTAGTAACAGCGACCGTTCCGATAATCAGCAAGGTAGTGGTCGCCCTTACAACAAAAGTAAACCACGTAACACTCACTCGCGCCCTAACCGAGGTAACCGGTCAGAAGGTCCAAAAAAATCATTTCAAGGACGACCAAAGATTGGTGGCCGAGGTAATAGAGGCCGCAGAATCGGTAACCGCTGAATAGACTAATCAGTATATTTTGAAGCCTATGCTTTGTGACAGAAGTATATAGCCAATGACAACGATTTGAATTCATGTCAAACCGCACTATTGCTATTGTTGGGATTGTTATATTTGTCTCAGGTCTGTTTGGCGGAGTTGTACTGGAAAAATTAGATGTCACTAATTTTACCGACAGCAACGATTCATTTTCCATCTCTGTGGATGATGCTACAGGGACCAATCAATACACCCTAGTTGAAATCGATGAAGGCGATAATGATGAAGAAGCCGCCATAACTTGGGTATACCACGAGTTTGTGTTCGCCTCAAGTGGTGGCTCTGATGCTGTAACATGGGATTTTGCTGATGGAACCACTGCTACGGGAGCTACGGTATCTCACATGTTCAAAACTTCCGGAGTCTACATGGTTACAGCAACCTCAATAGGTCCAGAGCAAATCCAAATCGCTACAACAGAAGTTACTGTTGATCGAGATTCTGTAGCTGAAGTAGACAACATGGAATGCGTTTGTGCGCCAACCGCCAAAGATACTGTGATTGATCTTTTTGTCCAACCAGGATTTCAAACCATTACTGGATTTGTTGAAGTTGAACATGATGGTAGTAGTGAATCATGTTCGTTGCGCAATCCACTGCAAGAATGCCATTTGCGGGTAATACTCCAATATACTCAACAAGGCGAAATTATCGGCGAAGAAGTACTGTTTGACGAAACTTTCCGCAGTAATGAACAAGTCGTTGATTACTCACTAGAGGACGTTGAATTCATTCAAGGTCAAGGAGTACAACTCCGTTTAGAAACAGACCAAGTAAGAGATTGGCATAAGCCGAATGCTCAGTGGAGCAATACTGCTCCCATCACCAGCGAAGCATAATCAGCGGAACTCAAGATAATATGCTGTGTTAATCATTGCGGCAAATGTCATCCATGCAATATACGGCCACATTAGTTTTGATTCAAATGGCGCTGCATCATAAATCATGTAAGCATACAGTGCGGTAAATAAAATCATGAACCCCAACATAACTAGCGAGGTAAAATATCTCTCAGAATTAAATACCGCAGGCCAAGCCAAATTAATCACCAATTGAATAACAAAAAAGGCGCATATTAGAGCAAAATTTGAGAAATCATTACGTCTTGCTAGCACATTGACCAAGCTAACTGCCATACATGTGTAAAGCACTGCCCATACGGGCCCAACAACCCAACCGGGGGGTTGGAAAAATGGTTCATACTCTGAATCAAAAGTGATACTAAACCCTCACTCTTTGCTTGCTATAATCAATTATAAAAACCTGTAATAACTATTGCTAGATACTATGCGTGGTTTGGAATTGCCTATTGTTGTCGGGTATCAATTATCTCATATAGTAGGATATTGACCACCGGATATGGACAAAAAAGTAACTTTTGCTGTTGTTTTGATGATGTGCCTTGCAGGATGTATGCGCTCAGTAGATGACAATATCGATACCCCTTGGTGTAATAATAATTCAGGTTTCGAGGGAATTGTGAATAATACTGGCGAAACTTTAGAGGAATGTACTACTAAAGACACACTAAAAAATGCGATTCAAGATTTCGTTGACCTGATGGAAAATGGTCCTGATGCTAATCTTACCACTCCAGTTGGCTATACTATGTCAGTTGAAGAGGTTTCGATAACCGGGGATATTTGGACTTATCATGAAACTACAATTATCAGTCCAAATGGCTTTAAGATAACTACAGAAGATAACTATGGTAATGATAGTAAAATTGTAGATTACATTGTCGAAGGAACTCAAGTACAGGTTTCTGTCACAAGTGATGAATTATCTACTCAAGTTAGGATGAATAACACAAACTCTCACCGAGATATTTTCGACCTTTGGTTCGGCAATATTGATGATTCATGGGACGGGATTTGTCATGCTGCTTGCGGTCAATGTGACGGGCCTGGCGCTTATGACTGTCTGACTTGTGCAGAAGCAGATGACCAATTATACGATCAAGATAATGATGGTGCAGGGTTGTGTGTATACTCTATTGAGACACATTGGGCAGACCAAGCATATCAACTCAATGGGTCGCAAGAACACTATGATAGAGTGATGAATGTATCACTTGAAAATCGTGAATCAGAGTATCATCAGTTAAGAAATGAGCTTGGTATGGAAGACCCAACCGCTGAGGATTACACTCAGTATTACAATCCGGTTTCCGTAAATATAACCGGATTTAGAACAGTTGATGATGGAATGATTTTTTCAGGCCTCGTCAACTTTGACGGTTCTCCATTTGGGGCGATTGAAATTTATGCTGACAGTTCATTCACAGTCACTGGTTTCGGACTTACCGATGTTGAGGATTCAAGAAATAATGTTAGATTTAATCTAATTTCTGGCGGTGAAACGGTCGTTGATATGAGTCTGCAGCAAAGTGCCATACCCTTTTCTCTTGATCTACAAGATAATATTGAAGGTGGAGGAACTGAAGAAAATTCCGGTTTAATGTTTATTTCGTTTTACGACTTGAATGACGATAACTTGGTAACCGCCCTTGAAATATATTACTATTCATGTCAATTAGGCGGTTTTACTCTTGAAGAATGCTTGGATGAGGAGGTTGATAATGACACTCTTGCAATTTATGAATTCTCTTTGAGAAGTTATGATACTAATATGGATGGTTATGCTAGTTCTGACGAATTTGTGGCATGGTTTGAGCTGGTTGCATATGTTGGAGAAAATGGTGGATGTTTCGATGAATTCACCTACAACCTATCGATTGCTGAAGAGGATTGTAATGGTGAATCACAATTCTGGGAAGATGCAGCAGAATCAGAGGATGAAGACGAACTAGAATTTACTGGCTACTGGGTGGGATATGAAACTACTAATTGGTCATGTAATTGGGAAGATACTGCGGACCCAGATGAAGATTATACCTCATATTATTGGAGTTGTGACGACATCCGTGACCCACCCGAAGATACTGGCGACAATGATTGGTATTATTGTGAATATTATGATGACATTGCAACCCACTACTGTACTAACGGTTTTGGTAGTCAAGGCACAGACGAAAATGGGGAATGGGGCAATTCAGCGTCATTTACTCATTGGCGCGACGGTGGGGATCCAAGAAACGTTGAAGATGAAGACTCTGATGAAGATGAAATCATTATGTTTGCAGTAGATACATTTTTGTATGGATTAGCAGGAAATATGAATGATTACAATCTTACCTTTGCTAACTGTGTAGAAGCCGGTTATGATGACAACGGAGATTATACTAAGCGGGTCTGTCAACCCGATTTAGTCTCCGTGTCAATCACAGAGGCGGAGGAATATGGAGTAATATCATATCTTGATAATGATAATTCAGGAACGATTTCCTCAGGCGATGACATTATCATATATTTGGCTGCGTTTGAAGATCTTGAAGATGCCACTCATGTTAGACTGTACTCGCAAGAGGCTGACAATTACAGCGATCAGAACTCTTTGTTTCACAATTAGTTGTGAAATCGCTGAAACAAAACAGGGTTAAATTGTTAAATTAACCACCAAACCCGAGCCCATGCGACTGGTTAGGTCACTACTGTTAGTCAGTTTACTAATTTCAGCCTCCTTGATAGGCTGCATAAGCGACGAATCGACCAGTGTGGTAATTGATGCTGAATCATTAGTAGAGGTAGAAAACCCTTGCTTACAAGGCTCAACTGCTATTTCACAATCTATGACCGAAATCACTGTTAATGGGGAATCTAGATTATTTAGATTATCAGCACCAAGCTCAGATGCAGGAGTAGAATTACCAATCATCATTGCCTTTCATGGCGGAGGTGGTGAAGCAGAAGATTTTCAGCAACAAAGTGAATTTGATCAGTTAGCGGAGGAGGAGAAATTTATCATGGCTTATGCTATTGCCCAAGAAGACAGAACTGCTTCCGAAGGTGAATGGTACCTAAACACCGCAGCAACTTCTAGAGATGATAATGATTTTACTGAAGCAATCGTTGATGAGTTGTCAAAATCATATTGTGTAGACCAAGACAGACTATACGCAATTGGCTATTCACTGGGTTCGATGTTTACCTATGAAATCGCTTGCCAACTGAATCAACGCTTTGCCGCAGTTGCGTCTTTTGCTGGAACCATGCCAGTCCAGCCAGAAACTTGCGATATGCTTGGTAGCATGTCAGTTCTGCACATCCACGGCAAACTCGATTACATCATTGATTATGACGATGATTGGGATTGGAAAGATGGCGAGCATGAAGGAGTTGGTACGATGAGTGGGGTTCCGGGAATGATTGATTATTGGGGGCAAGAATTAGCTTGCCAAACCAGCGACACTAATAGTGACTTTCTACTTGAACATATAACTCATTCACAGTGTTCTCACGATGCTCGAGTTGAGCATTATGGTATAGAGTTTCATGAGCATACCTGGCCTGATGAAGTAGACGGTACCGCGACCTATCAACTAATTTGGAATTTCCTTAGTGACTTTACCAATTAGACTAGCGTTCATTGACATCATAATCTAAATCTGAGCAAATATACTGCGTACACCGTTATAATTCCAAACACGTGTTTGAACAGCCGAGATTTCTCGACAGTTGTGTGATTACCGTTAGATTCAGTTTTGCATCCAGTCTTCAATTTCCTTAGTTGCAAGAATCAAAGTAGGAGCCCAAAGACCCACAAATATACCTAAATTCTCATCACCAGTTACAAAGTAAAGATACAAAGATCCTACTACTGATAACATGCTTGCTACTAATCCAATTTTTCCTAATTGTCCACTCATTTTAATTCGCCTCACCTAGATTTACATCCGTCCCCTATTAATATGATGTTTTTTTCAGCGGTTTGATTTTTGGGAATTTTAGCATATGAGTTTTTCAGACTCACAAGGATTATTTTGAACATACATAGAAAACAATTAATTAGAAATGAACCAAAGAGAATTTGTGGAAGTAGAGGCTTTAGAACAAGAAGTTACTCTAAAGGGGCGTATTTTTGCTCTAACGATGCGTCTATTAGCTTTAGTACTCATTGTTTCATCACTAATGCTTTCTACTGATGGACTATTTGTGGTAATACTGTTGTTTGTCATTGTAGTGCCGTTTGAAAAGTTTTTTCCAAGGCACAAAGGACAAAAGGTTAGACGTCCAAAACTTGGAACCGATATCGGTTATGCCCTTGCCTCACCAATTCTAGGAATACTTACTCTCGTTGTTGGTTTTTTCATAGCGATAATTAGTCTAGCGTGGATCCCAGGATTATTGGTTGCTCCATATGTTGCAAAAATACCGACAGAATGGATGCCAATCATCGGATTTCTATTATTCGATTTCTTAGTCTATTGGACTCATCGTTTCTATCATGAAATTGAGCTCTTATGGAAGTTTCATGCCATTCATCACTCTACAGAACATTTGGATTGGGCAAGTGGCTTTAGAGCACATCCGTTAGATAGTACAATTTTAGCACCAGCATTCGTGTTTTTGATAGTTGCAGGATTTAGTCCAGAACTAACTGGAGCCTTCGCAGTTGCTCAATTATTAACTGGGTTGTTTTTGCATGCAAATGTAAGTTGGAGATTTAAATGGTTACATAAAATCATCATTACACCTGAATTTCACCACTGGCATCACACCAATGAGCGCGATGCAATTTGGACAAATTATTCGACATTCTTACCAATATGGGATATCATATTTGGAACCTATTTCATGCCAAAGAAACGGCGTCCACAAGTCTATGGAGTCAGTGAGAATATTCCAGATGGAATTATGTTACAACTAAGACATCCTCTCAAGGGAATGCCTAAACCATGGTGGTTTCTTTTGCATCCATTCAAATCGATTAAATTGGTATTCTCAACTGCTAAGAACATCATAAAAAGTATTTTTAAATCAGCATTTAGGAAACGTGGAACTAAGCCCTGGGATATCTACAAATCAACCACTAAAGACCCAAAACCAGAATTAATGGTCGACTACAAATAAACTCACAAGGATTAGTTAAGAAAACCTACAGTTTGCTGTATTCAGTAAATATCAAGTATCAATGAACCTTAGAACAGTCGTGAGTAGACTAGAGTTAATCGGTTATTTCCTTTGGTTTTTGACATTGTTAATTTTGATACTCGGATATTACTATGGTTTGTTTTACTCTGAATTTATTTTTATCTTCCCTTTTATCGTATTTGGAACGATGGTGTTCAATTATTTTGCAATCGCATATAGCGAAAAGCAAGAATCTCTCTAAGCACTAATTAAATTTCGACTCACAAGAGTTCAAACCCCTAGGCCTTGAGGGATGTCTATGAGCGAGTTGCCAGAGGGCGTTGACCTGTCGGGATTTGTTCGTAAGCCGCCTCGCCCTACTGCGACAATGACGCTCACTAGAGACGGGCCAAAGGGGCCTGAAGTGTTGCTTGGCTTGCGCAGTGAAACTATGGCGGCTTTCCCTGGTTATTGGGCCTTTACTGGTGGGGGAGTATCTAGAGTTGATACTGCGGCAGTTGAATCCTTTTCCGTACTTGATGTTGAACATGGTAAAGCCATTGCTTGCATCCTTCGAGAGACTTGCGAAGAGCTTGGATTAGCACCAAATGGCGATCATGTTATTTCTATAGATGAGAATGCTAGGTTTGATGTAATCAAAGATAAAGCCAATTGGCTACCTCATGCAGAGGATTGTAATATTCCAGTGAATGTTGACAACATTAGAATTCTTGGCCATCGAATAACCCCGCCATTTGGACCGATTCAATTTGATAACGCCTTCATCCATTTCCATTGTGGTGAATGGCAAAGTGTACCTGAAATTGACCTTGAGCCACAGACAGAATTTGATGAGATTATGTGGGCTTCTCCCAGCCGAATACTAGAGAGGTGGTCAAGAAATGAAATCAAAGTTGCACCACCAGTCATTTCGATATTGATGGAATTTATTAGAATCATGAAGTTCTGTGGCGATGATATAGTTGAGGCAGCAGAAAATATTTCACGACGCAAACCGGGAAGACAGTCAATTCTATTTGGCTATGGAGTGGAAGTTGTCCCGATTAGAACCGTTACATTACCTCCAGCAGATCATACCAATTGCTATTTGCTAGGCGACCCGGATGGCGAGTTTATCATTGTTGACCCTGCAGTTGTTTATCGTGAAGATATGGAGGCTCTAGCCGAAGCAGTTGACCGTCATAATGGTACACCGATTGCCGTTGCTTACACTCATTCTCACAGCGACCATCTAGCAGACAACGATTTACTGAAAGAAGCCTTTGACTTGCCGGTATGGGGTAGTGAATATACCGCAAGAAGCGTTCACTGTGACCGGATTTTGCAAACTGGAGAAGTATTGCAACTAGGTAAGCAAAAATGGCGCATAATCATCACCCATGGGCATCATCCAGGGCACGTTTGTTTTGCTGGTGAAGCAGGCCTTATCGCTGGTGACATGGTTGCTGGATTTGGCACGATATTGATTCCACCAGCCACAGGCGATATGGACCTATATATCGAGGAATTAGGGCAACTTAGAGACTTAGCACCACATTTGTTATTCCCTAGCCACGGCCCAGTAATCGCACTGCCGGAAAAGAAATTAACTCACTACATCCAACATCGTGGTGCACGGCACGAAAAGGTATTACAAGCGGTTCAAAGCGGATTATATGAACTCGAAAACATCGCCCTCAAGGCGTATGGGGATACTCCAGGAGCCCATCCTGGACTGGCTAAAGACCAAACTTTGGCTCATCTATTGTCTCACCAACGCCGCGGCAAAGTCAGTAAAGATGATTCCAACAATTGGCATGCAAGCATTGATTGAGGACACGCATTAGGGTAGACATGCCTCGCCGATTAGTTATCACCAAAGCAGGTTCGCCATCTGTACTGGATGTCATAGAAATGCCAATGCCAGAGCCTCAATCAGGCGAGGTTAGAGTTGAAGTGCACTTTGCAGGAATCAATTTCGCCGATACTCTAATGCGGCTTGGATTTTACCGGCCAAGACCACCATTCCCTTTCACCCCTGGATACGAAGTGAGTGGAATTATCCATTCCCTTGGTAAGGGAGTAACCGAATTTGAGGTTGGGCAAAGAGTAGTTGCCGCAATGTCTAATGGAGGACAAGCAAGTCATGTGATTGCCGCAGTTTCTCGAGTAATTCCTTTGCCCGATGAAATGAGTTTGGAAAAAGCTGCATCTATGCCAGTCACTTACCTTACTGCTCATCACATGCTACACCACTTAGGCAATCTAAAATCGACAGATACTGTACTAATTCATGGTGGTGCAGGCGGGGTTGGTACTGCAGCCCTACAACTCTGCCAATGGGCGGGAATTGACAAAGTTTGGGCGACTGCTTCAGGACATAAGGCAGATATCATCAAGCAATATGGTGGTATTCCAATTGATCGGCACAATCAGGACTTTGTTGAGGTTATCAAGCAAGCAACAGGTGGTAGAGGAGTCGACCACATCCTTGATCCAATCAGTGGAGAGAACCTCAAACGCAGCCTGAAAGTATTAGCCATGGGTGGCAAAGTCTACTCTTTTGGTATGTCTTCAGCAGCTCCATCTAGTAAGCGTTCACTACTCAAGGCTTACCTGGCTTGGCGAAAAACTCCTAAACTAGACCCAATGAAGATGATGAGTCGCAACCAAGGAATCTTTGGCGTTCATATGGGGACTTGGAATGATGAAGTAGTCATGGCAAGTCAACTAGAACGAATTTTGGAAGGAGTCAAAGATGGTGTTTTGGACCCTGTTATTGATTCAATATTTGACGTTGAAGACGCTGACAAGGCTCATCAACACATCCACGATGCTAAGAATATCGGTAAAGTCTTACTACGGTTCAAGTAGCATTCAATAAGCGTGAATCACACAGCATGATGAGGCGGTAGTATGAAGGCTAACATGAGCGGATTTGACCTTCGAGCAATTGTTGGCGAGTTAAACCAATTTGTTGGTGCTTATGTCAAGAAATCATACATGCCGCATTATGAACAAATCGTCTTACGTATCAATCCTAAAGAAAGTAATCAATTTGATTTAGTAATCGTAAGGGGCTCAAGAGTTTACACCTCAAATCGTGACCGTCCTATGCCAATGACGCCTCCACCATTTGCGATGGTGTTGCGGAAATTCTTGAAGAATGCCCGTATGACTGCAGTAAGGCAATTGGGTTTTGATAGAGTGCTGGCACTTGATTTTGATACCAAATTTGGTCAAATGCATCTTTATGTTGAGGTATTTAGAGAGGGTAACGTAATTCTTGTTGACCATGAAGGAATCATCATTCAGCCCTTAACTCACGCTAAGTATTCAGGACGAATTCTCAAGAAAGGAGTTCAGTATCAACCCCCACCAGCAGCTTTGGACCCACACGATTTAGACGAAACTGCTCTAAAAGAGATGTTTGAAAATTCAGACCGTGATTTAGTTGCAACTTTGGGTGGTAAGGCAAACTTAGGTGGAACTCATGCTAACGCAGTATGTGAATTAGCCGGAATCACCGCAAATTCGGCCACTGCTGAGGTAGATGTAGGTAAAATCCACCAAGCATTGCAAACCTTACTTGCTAGTCTGACAACAGAGGCCAAAGGCTATCTTATCCTCAAACCAGATAAGGAACAAAGTAGCACAGATTTACAGGTTTTATCTGATGGGCAAACTGATGACGTTAAGCGAGATAAATTCCTTGAACAATATGCTAATGAAGCATCTCCAACCTTACTTCCTGCTCATGACGGTAAGCCGAGAATGGAATTTGCCACATTGTGTGCAGCAGTCGATGCTTGGCGAGGTCCGCATGACGCTGGCGCCCTTGCTCGGCGAGAAGCCGAAAAGTTGGACATTGCATCACCTGGACGTGGGTTCTCAACGGAAGTTGAGAAATTAGAACGTCGTAAAGCCCAACAAGAGAAAGCCCTATCAGGATTCACTAAGAAAATTGAGAAACAACAACTGATCGGCCACACCATCCAAAATAATTGGAGTCATGTTGAAAGTTTATTATCGCAAATTAAAGCAGCGGTTGAGACTAATGGGTGGAAAGATACTCAAAAAATGGCCAAACAAATTCCATGGATTGTTTCTATGAATGGAGCTGAGCGAACTTTCATCAGTATTTTACCAGACGAAAATGGTGAACCTAGAGGTCTACAAGCCCAACTTCGCTTAGATGATACAGTTCATCAAAATGCCCAATTTTTCTTCACCACGGCTAACAAGCAAAAAGCCAAGACTAAAGGCGCAGTTGAAGCATTAGAGGAAACCAACATACAACTTAAACGAGCGCTAAAGAAAGAGGTCAAAGCCAAGGAAACTGGCCGCTTAAGTAAAGTAAAACGCAGTAAACGATTATGGTTTGAAAACCATCGCTGGTCAATGACTACAGGAGGTCATTTACTGGTGGGTGGTAAAGATGCTAAGGGCAATGACGCGATTGTCAAAAAGCATCTTTCCGGCTCTGACATGTATCTCCATGCTGATATTCATGGCGCTCCAAGTTGCAGCCTTAGAGCAACTCAAGGTTTTGTCATCGATGAGAATCCACCGGCAAATATTCCCAAAGATATTCCCGCTTACAAATTAGTCGACAAATTGGGTGATGAGAGAATTAATGATGATAAATTGATTGAGGCAGCAACTTTAGCATTATGTTGGAGTCGTGCATGGTCTAGTGGTGGGGGTCACGGGACAGTATTTGCCGTAAAGCCCGCCCAAGTTTCCAAGACCGCACAAACCGGCGAGTATGTTGGCAAAGGGGCATTCATTGTTCGTGGCCAACGACAATGGTTTAGGGATTTAGACGTCAAAATTGGTATTGGTATAGTGGCAATTAATGGCGTGCCACTATTAATGAGTGGTACTCCTGACCTTATCTTATCAATTTGCTCAAGGTATGCAATCTTGAGTTCTGGAATTACCAAGAAAGACCGACTTGCTAACAGGATTTACAAGAATACTGGGATTTCCACCGATGAGATACTAGCGGTATTACCTGGTCCCTGTGATATCATGGAGGAACGTGGGATTTTCACCCCATTTGTGCAAGAATCCTCGGAAGAAGAGTGAACTAATCGATATTGTAATGCATATTTATGCAATCAGCGCATCTTCCTGATGTATCGACAGATATTCCATCTAGTCTACCACATCTGACGCAGGATATTCCACTAAGTTTCACGTATGCGTATTTGCTGCTTTGCATGGGGCATTTCCGGCCTGCGACTATTTTATACTCTTGTTAATTTACATGTTGTTGATTTTTATCGGGTTATTCGGCAATATTGGTTAAAGTTATTCTAGCAATACATCATATTTTGAAGTAAAAGATTCAGCCTAGCGTATGGAGGAAGGTGAAAAGTTGACACTTTTTACCCGGCTAAGCAAGTCTCCAACGTTCCGCTCTTTGATGCTTTTTTCCGCCTTTAGAGCCGTCTACGGCATGGGCATTTTAGTGGTCACTTATTTTATCGCAACTAGCGACAATATTCCGATTTGGACATCAATCATATTCTTACTATTCTCGATGGTATTTTCACGGATTTTATTCAAGTTTATCAAAAAGAAATGGGCCAAGGGAGAGAATCATTCAGATCCTATTGTACCAACGACCGTGATTTGAATTCATCAACAGTATCGGTGACGCAATCCTCTAGCGATATCCAATCCATGCCTAAAACTTCAGTGGCTTTGGCTGAAGACATGTTAGAATCACCACGGAAGAAACCTTTCACTGTCTTTCTAGTCATGTAGCGTTTCTTGCCTCTCAGTCCATTAAACCAGTCAAATAATACGACAAGCGACATCATTGAGCGCGGTATGCCTCGTTTTGGTGCCTTGCTTTCTGGATATAGTTTCTTAACAGTTTGACAGACATCAACCAATGTTAGGTTGTTATGTGGTGCTAGAATGAATCTTCCTTCAGCTTCGTCAACTTCATAGGCTCTTCTGTGGGCTATTGCCACATCTTTGACATGGACAATGGATAGCGGGATTTTAGGCGCCATTGGAACATTACCGTTGATAATGTCAGGAAAGAAGTTAACGCTTGGTGTGGCATTAACAAATCCGCCACCAATAACTGCACTTGGATTGATAACTCGTAAATCAATCTCAAATTCTTTGGCTAGTTCCCAGGCTTTGCGCTCTGAATCAGTTTTAGCAATGATATATGGTGATGAGCGTTCAGTTTGCCAATCATCTTCAGTCTTAGGTCGCCCTTTGGGAGTATTGCCAACTGCTGCTACACTTGAGGTATAGATCACCCGTTTAATTCCAGCATCTCTGGCTGCAGTTAGTAGATGAGTTGTGCCAAGCAGTGCCGTGTCAATGATTAATTGGCCATCTTTGGTATTGGAATAAATTGTTGCAGTGTGAAATAATGCATCACATCCTTGAATCATTTCTGCCCAATTATCTGCTTCTAAAATATCACCCTCGACTAATTCTAGTCGTTCTATAACATCGATATTCTTTGCGTGTTGTAACACATGCGCAGTCTTGGCTTCATCATTGAGATTGCGAACCGAGCCTTTGACATGGTAGCCGTTGGCCAGTAGGTCGCTAACTATGTGGTTACCAATGTGGCCGTTTACTCCAGTCACAAATATGGTTTGACCGTTTGATTTTGGCTTATTAGTCACAACATCACTATTCTTTTCTCAAGGCTCTTGGTTAAAACATTATGTTTGTTAAATCGTCACTCATATTGATGTATGACCCAATCAACCGTTAAACAATGTCTGCACAGAGTGTTGAGGAAGAACTGGCTGAACTTGCCGCACTTGTAGAGGAGGCTGAACGGCTTGGATTTGACCCCTGGCCACCAGCAAAACCTGAGCGTCCGTGGGCCCGTTGGGCTATTGGCTCATTCATGATTATCCTCATGGTCTCTGCAGTATCTAAGGTCATGTTCCGCTTTGTCTCCATCTAATGATGGAGTTGAAAGTCAGTTTTTGACTTCAATCTCTACGGGTTAGTAGAGCAGCACCTAGTAGCGCAAGCATTCCAAGAGCCCCAGTGAAACCAGGAGTTAGCATTGGGTTCTCATCAGAATAAGAGTCTGCAGATGTTGAATATAGTCTAACTGTATTCCAGTCGCCATCAACATCAATATCGGGGCTAATGTGAACCATGTCACCACCAGTTATGGTGCCAGACATGTCTGCATCATGGAACATTACTACAGCATCTTGAGCCATTGCATCAGCAATAGTGACGCTCAAAACATCATCGCCACAGTTCATTGCTGGTGTAGTACCCATTCCCATATCCATTCCATCATCGCTTGATTCATCCATGGTGCACATTGCTAGAACGATTGTGTAATCATCAAATGTTCCTTCCATTGGCATATCCTGGGAGTTACTAATCATCCAGTCAAACATGCTACCATGGTTACCGTTGTCGTCATGCCCGTCATCGCTGTGATCATCATTTCCATCGCCCATCATTACAGCATTTAGTTCATCAGCGTTCAGTCCACCGCTGCCGTCAGTATCCATCATTTCAAACCCGAAGAGGAAATCATTCCAATCCTCATCTGACATTGGCTCGGAATCTTCAGACTGGTTTGCCCACTGAGCGAATTCACTAGCGCTCACTTCGCCAGATTGGTCTAAGTCCATGTAACAAAGCATCATCTCTAAATTCATTTCACCAAATATGCCGCTGTAGTATGCACTGAATTCATTAGAATCAAGCATATCGTCTGCGTTGTAATCAGTACATGCAAAAGCAGAGTTGACAATCGACATAAACTCATCATTGTCCTCATCATCTTCTAGAGTTTCTATGATAACTACAACTTGGTCAATAAAATCTTGAACTTCAGATAGATTTAATCCACCGCTCCCATCATAATCAGAGCTGTTGAATGCTTGATATAACTGAGAATCCAAGTCTAGACTATTGTTCAAGTGATAGTCGTCTAAGTCGTTCTCATCTTCATCTTCATTCCAGTTAATGACAAATTCATTCCAACTGATATTGCCAGAGTCGTCATAATCAGCCTCTTCCATAGCATCTTCTAGAGTTGGTGCGTCATTCATCATTTGTTCGAAATAAATGAGTGCTTCAGATGCATTGACGTAACCGTCTTGGTTACCATCCATACCAGAAAACATTTCACTTTCAGAAGGCAAGTCGTCGTCATGGTCATTGTCCATTCCATCATCGCCATCATTTACTGGTTGAAGTGCTTCGGTCCACATGGTGTTAGCAGCATCACAATATTCTTCCGAAGTGATGCTCAAGTCAACTTCATCAGAGGGGACATAGTAGCAGACCATCATCGGTCCTTCGCTGGTCATTTCTGCAAAGTCGTTGTATTCATTAGAATCGAGCATACTATCTTCATCTGCATCAACCCAGTCAAACCATCCATAGAAGTCCAGTATTTCTTCGTCACCATATCCATCATTTACTAGATCATTAGTAACGCAGGCATCGAGTTCATCGAAATCGACCATTCCATCAGCATCAGAATCACATTCAGACATCTCTCTGTTGAATGTCCACGCCGCGGCATGACTGTCATCGCCGTTGTCGTTATGATTTGGCTCATCAGACCAGTCACCACAGTCGTTGTCTCCGTCATCGACATAGTCTGCAGGGACCTCGTTACCATTGTCACAAGTAAACAACTCACCATCACCGCCATCCATTGACATGAAGTACTCATCTATCTCAAGGATAAATGGGTCTAGTTCATCGACGTCCAAATCCCCGGACATATCTGCATCATTGTTGTCGAATATTGCGTTGATATCGTCTACCACAGATTGTGGAAATGATTCATCATCTCCATTCTCAGCATCTGGGTCAGGAGAATTCAGGTATTCAATGAATTCATCGAAGTTCATTGTTCCACTATCATCAGTATCTGTCATATTGATTAGTTCTTGAGCAGTCGGAGCATCGTCACTATCACCTTGGTCATCGCCGTTGTCGTCCATTCCATCATCGCCGT
>QXXX01000024.1:15409-42373 GCA_009887195.1 Candidatus Poseidoniales archaeon
GCATCGTCACTATCACCTTGGTCATCGCCGTTGTCGTCCATTCCATCATCGCCGTGGTCATGTCCTTCATCAGCATCATATTGCTCTAAGTCTGCAGAGTTTTCATAATCTGAGCTTTGTCCAAAGTCGTCTGTACAATGCCAATCACCATCATGTAGTTCACAGTAATACCACCATGTATCCCAATCATTGTCAGATTCGTCATCTTTACAATACCAAACGTTTGCTTCGTCACCTGAATCGCCTTCCCATTCGCAGTAGCCACCATAGTAAGGCTCCCAGTCGACGTTGTCTCCCATGTCATTGTCGCCGCTACCCATTCCGCCCATTGGTGAGACTCCAAACGGAAGAGCCTGGTAAGGTAGAGTTGAATCGATGGTAAGGTATCCCATTAAGATGGATTCCTCAAGCATAGTTATTGATGAGGTTGAAGATTCACCGTCCATTGTTTCGGTTAAAGTCATTGAGTTAACAACTAGATCCATTCCAAGAGTGAAGGTCATGGTCATTGAGTAGCCCATGCCATCATCCATTGTTGTTGAGAAAGAGTATCCATTATCAGTGGCTAGGCCTGCTTCAAACAAGGCAGTAGAAGGGTCAAAATCGGCTGGAACTTCCACTTCTGGTAAACTCATTTCCATGTTATCGTTGTCCATGTCATTGCCACCCATGTCATTGTCGCCCATGTCCATGTCATCATCACCCATGTCATCGTCGTCCATGCTATTCCAAGAACTGAAATCTGTAGCACTATTCATTAGCATCTGGGCTCCGTTATGATTAACCTGCATCAATGTAGTGCCATCGGCTGCAGAGGTGATAAGTTGAGATTGTGACCATACTAACATTCCCAAGTCTAGTTCCATACTGGTGTATGAGCCATCTGGGCTGTAGACATTTACTGATGTCCAGTCCATTTGTTGGCCTTCCATGTCTCCAGAGCCAGTCATTGACATTCCCATTGTTTGGTCTTGGCCAGGTCCATTATCCATCAAAGTGATGAAATCAGCAATTGAATTTTTCAAAACCATTTCAGTCAAGCATGCATTGTTATTTGTTGCATTTACATCATAATTGTAGGCTGTTTCGTCTGCATTGCAGCCAGGGATTTCAACGATAGCGTCGACGATTTTGTCAATGTCTTCGTCAGTTAAATCCATACATCCGGCTAGAACAATTGAGCAAGCAAAAAGCACTGCTAGTATTTTCTTCATGTTTCCTCCCTTTTTTACTGGTTAATAAATCATTCACCATCAATTATTAGCGCTATATTACCGCTTAATTGAAAAAGACAGCGCAGTACCGGAGTGCATAGTCCCTTAGTGTAGCGGTCCATCATGGAGGATTCTGGTTCCCCCGACCTCGGTTCAAATCCGAGAGGGACTACCAACTCTGTTGAAATTATTCCTCCTCAAGTGGCTGCTCGGCTGGAAATTTAATTCTTAGTGCGGATTGAGTTACGTTAGAAATGGTCCCGAATAATAAGGCGATAACTACCAGCACACATGAAGCAAATAAACAGAACAGAATATTGTAGTTTTCATTCCAACCGCTGTCCAATGGCTTGAACATGTACATTATGTAAGCAAGAGAAACCGCCCAAAATATAGCAAGAGGCCAAAAACTCTCACGTTTGCTCATAACTTGAACTTTGAATCCCTCAGATTAAATGTATCGCCGGCAGTTGGCTACTCTATTCAAACGATTGATATTTCTTGGCAAGATCATCTTGCTTGCCAATGGTAAATCCTGTCACCATTTGCATGGCTGATCCGTATTTCATCATACCAGAATACTCCTGTACTTTACCAAATATTGTAACTCTTAAGCGATATTTAGTTTTCTTCTTAGTACGGCGTTTTCTATGATGTTTGTAGAAATGGACACCGACTTTGTAGGTGCCCTTTGGTGGATTGTTAGTCCACACCACATTCTCAACCGGATTATTACTGACCGGTTTTACGTTCATATCGACGTCAAGTTCTCCACCACATTCGCTTTCTTTGTTATTGAAATATATTCTTTCACCCGATGGACAAAACAAATGCAAGTCTAAATCATTGTAATCGTCCCAAGCTAGTGAGACTTGCACTGCACCAGATTTACCACCTTCGCGCTCCAGTCTTTCGTCTAGGTCGTCATTTACCGGTGGTGCTTCTTCGACGATGATACCAGAACCAACCATTTCAGTTTCAACAAATGTTGCGTGTTCTTCTAACTCTTCTTCATTTTCTTCAATCCACTCGCCTCTTGCGGCTAGCTCCATAATGCGCTCTTCATCAGTGAGTTCATCTTCAACCACTTCTTCAAGTTCGGGAAGTTCGTCAATGATGTCTTCCAAAATCAAGCGAAGTTCCATTATGTTGCTATTTCGCTCACCATCTCTAGTTTTCCATTGGTTGTACTGTTTTTCATCCAACTCCTCAATCTGTACAGTTCTTTCAACCGGTGGATGGTTTTCTGGTGACACCTCATTTTGACTTATGACCGTGGTCGTTGTGTTGGTATTGATTAGTGGAGGAAGGTCGGGCGCATACTTTTTCCTTCTCGCTTCTCGAAGTAAACGCATATTTCTGCGCTTATTTAGTTTGTAAGCCGTATACAGCGTAGCAGATGCCGCTAAACTAATTCCGCCCACCATGAGTGGTCCCATAGGCACAGATGTTTACTGCTCCTATATTGGAGATTGGGTCTCAGGTCATTTCACGAAAGGAATGCTGCATTAATTTTATCCAACATGTCTTTTCCTGGCCTCAGTTCTGAATCTGGAATATCGATAAGTGCGGTATCCACTAGTCCCAAGTCTTCGATTAATGATGCTTTAGTATTATCAAAATACAATAGACCAGTGACGTGCTTTGCATCAGTTTCTGCTTCATGAAGTGCAGTTAATGCCGCAACAGCATTACTCGGGTCGTGTTCATCAGAAATTGTTTCTAATCTAATTGTTGATCCGTCGTGCAAAGTTATGTCTCTAAAATGTCCTTCAGGAACTTCAACTTCGGTAATAGGGTTGAAATGTGGGATATAGTCAGTCATGTGTAGAGTAACTTCATTTTCCTTGACATAGCCATAAGATTTCATAGACTCATCATTATTGTTGAAGGTTACACAAGGTGATATTACGTCGATCAATGCGAAACCTTTGTGTGACATGGCCGCCTTTAGCAGCGCGTTTAATTGTTTTTTAGAACCAGAAAATGATCTAGCAACAAAGGTACATCCGAGGTTGATTGCTAGTGCGCATAGGTCAATAGGTTGCGTTTTATTGATTGGTCCTTTCTTCTTTTTCGAACCGATATCTGCAGTAGCGGAATATTGTCCTTTTGTTAAACCGTAAACCCCGTTATTTTCCAAAACGTAAACCATGTCCATGTTTCTTCTAATCGCGTGAATAAGTTGGCCTATTCCAATAGATGCAGAATCACCATCTCCAGAGACTCCAATGTATAGCAAGTCCTTGTTTACTGCATATGCTCCAGTGGTTACTGATGGCATTCTGCCGTGAACAGTATTGAAACCATGAGATTGTCCAAGATAGTAAGCAGGTGTCTTGGAAGAACAACCAATACCCGACATTTTAGCAATCTTGTGAGGTTTAATGCCGTTTTCCCACGCCGCGTTAATTATCACATTGGAAATTTGGTCGTGACCACAACCAGGACAAAGCGATGATTTTCCACCGGTATAGCTATCCTTAGGCTCATTAATCACATTTAGTTTTACAGCTCTTGCTGGGCGTTCTCGCTTTTCACTCATAATTGCCCCTCCTTCAGAGTCTTTAGAATCAAATCAGCGTAAATTTTTCCTCGTGGCGGCATGCCGTCAGAGTATGCTACGCTGAGTAATTTTGGTACTAAATGGATTGGAATTTCTTTTCTTAATATGCCATATAATTGCCCGTCGCGGTTAATTTCCAACACAATTGTTTTCTCATGTCGGTCAATGAAATTCTCGATTTCACTGTGTGCTGGTAGCGCTCTTAGTCTACATTGGCTAACTTTGATACCAGTTGCTTCGAGTATGTCATCAATTTCTTGGATGGTATTTTCCATGCTGCCAAGATAAATTATCCCGATTTCACATTCTTTCTCTTCGCGCAAAATAGGTGCAGGTAATTGGTCTCTTGCACTGTCAATCTTATTGCGCAGTCTCGTCATTAACTGTAGATAATCATGCGGTTTTTCGGAATATACTCCCATTGGGTTGTGGCCAGTTCCTCGATACAAAATAGGTGCCATGCCTGAACCGGGAAGAGTTCTGTATGGTATTCCATCGCCATCGACATCTAGGTATCTGCCAAATTCTTCAAAGGCTTCAAACACATCACGGTCACGAACAACTTTGCCTCTATCCATGTTTTCAGTAGGGTAGTCAAATCCAGAACAAGCCCAACGGTTCATTCCCAAATCTAAATCGCTCATGCCAAATACCGGTGTTTGGAATCTTTCGGTATAATCGAAGGCTCGCCAACCAAATTCAAAGCACTCCTCTACCGTGCCAGGGAATAGCACAATGTGTTGTGTGTCACCGTGACTGCCTTCGTAAAGCATGGTAATGTCTGATTGTTGAGTTCTAGTAGGTAGACCAGTTGAAGGTCCTACTCTGCAAACATCCCAAAATACTGATGGGATTTCAGCAAAATATGCAAGGCCAATAAATTCCTGCATTAATGAAATTCCCGGTCCAGAAGTTGCAGTCATGCCTCTGCCTCCGGCCCAGCCTGAGCCAAGAACCATACCAGCAGCAGCAAGTTCATCTTCTGCTTGAATTACAGCACAGGTAGATTCTCCATCATCATTAGTTCTAATTTGTGGAATCCACTCAATCATGCCTTCAGCCAGTGATGATGAGGGGGTAATAGGATACCAGGCTAATAGTTGGGCGCCACCAAATAATGCGCCTAGGGCGATTGCTTCATTACCCTCAACAAAGAATTGTGGGGTTTTGATGGCTCTTTCTTCTACTATGTATGGGTCTTGCTTGGACAGGTTTTCACGGAAGTATGATCTGCCCATTTCTAGCGCGGTAATGTTTAATTCAATTGCCGACGCTTTACCTTTGAATTGTTTCTTGACAGCAGATTCTAGGGCTGCTTGTTCTATTCCTAAAATCTCAGCAAGCGCACCAACATAGACAATGTTTGTAATTAGCTTTGCCAATTTTGGATTAATCTTACGTGCAATCTGATTCATTGGGATCGGATATGATACTATGTCATCTCGGTTCATCTCAAGTTTTGAATTCTCGTTCCACACAACTACAGTACCTGGTTCTAAGGCCGCTAAGTCTTCTTCCCAGGTTGCTGGATTAACCAGTACTTGGACGTCAGTCCGATTGCCTGGTGCTTGATAACCATGGTCTGAAAGCCTAATTATGTACCATGTGGGTAAACCTGAGATATTTGATGGGAACAGATTTTTCCCGCTAACAGGCACACCCATCTCAAATAGGGATTGAAGTAAAATGAGATTCGCTGATTGTGAACCTGTGCCGTTTGCTGTTGCAATATTAATTGTGAAATCATTGGCAATGTTTTCCATCGGATTATTTCTCCTTTGGCAGAGTTTCCTCGCCCTTAACGCTAGGGGTTGGCATACACTCTTTGAACATGTTGCTTAAAATGTAGTGTCTATTACGCTAGTTTTCGATAGTGAAACTCAAAACCAAATGCGTTGTCCGAGTATCATGGCAGACGAAAAAATGGACAAATCTTGGGAAAAAGCACGAAAGATGCTTGACAAAGGAAATACCTCTGGATGTTTAGATTTACTGCGTGAGGTAGATGCCTCAGGCGAACACGCAACAACGCTAAGACTCGCCGGCGAAGCAACTTGGGCCAACGCCAAGAAAAAAGATTCAAAGGCTGAATACCGTAAAGCAGCATCATTATTGCGCGATTCGGTAAAAAAAGCACCGAGAAACAAAGGCAATAATTCGGTTTACAACGAGTTACTTAATGAAATGCAGGACAAAGGTATCAAGGAAACTAACATGCCGCGCCTGCTCAACGATGGAACGCCGACAATTGCCGGTCTTGGAGCACTAGTTGGAGTGATTATTCTCGCTTTGTTGTTAGTCAAGGCAGCCTCGTATACGCCACCAACAGATTTGCCTACCGAGGCAAAAATGCGTTTGACGTGGACAGATGCTTCTGGTGTGTACAACGATGAAACCATCACTATCTCCCTAGATCCTGATGCCGCTCCTGTGCATACCGAGAACTTACACTTGCACGCTGTTGCGGGTGAATATGACGACTCACCATTCCATCGAATAATTGATGATTTTATGATTCAAGGTGGCGACTTTGAACGCCAGGATGGCACAGGCGGTTATGCTGCTAAGTGGTTTGGCTACTGCAACGGGGAAGCAATGGATAGTTCCACTGACTGTTCCAGTGAAACACTTTACACAATGCCAGATGAGGCGGATAATGGACTTCTTCACACGCCTTGTACTATTTCAATGGCCAAAACCAGTCCACCAAATACCGGCGGTAGTCAATTCTTCCTAATTCCAGAAGATAGCACGCCAAATTGGCTAGATGGTGTTCACACCGTATTTGGCGATATTACCGAAGGCTGTGAATTTGTTACTTCAATCAGCGACGTTCCAACCGTGGTAAACACCGACAACCCGGTAAATCCAGTGACCTTAGTTAGCGTAACCACCAATGGTGGAGAAGATACTCCATGGTGGTACTTCTGGTAATTTTGACCTGACTATCCAAAGCGTTTGATTGATAGATGTCTTCGTTTTGGGTTGGGTTATGACGACCGTTGACACCTTCAACGCTAAGCGAGAACTTTCTATCGGCGGGCATTATTATTCGATGTCTGGATTGGACGAGAATGGCATTGATACTACGCATCTGCCATATTCGATTCGAATTCTACTGGAAGGCGCACTTAGAGGCAATGATGGATTCTTAATCACCGAACAAGATGTTCGTAATATTGCAAATTGGCAACCAAACGCAGAGCGTGGCGAAATTCCCTTTAGACCCTCTAGAGTAATCTTGCAAGATTTTACCGGCGTTCCTGCGGTAGTTGATTTAGCTGCATTAAGAGATGCAATGGTCGAGATGGGCGGAGATCCTAACAAAGTAAATCCGCAAGTTCCAGTGGACCTAGTTATTGATCATTCAGTTCAAGTTGACGTATCAGGTGCTCATAGCAATGCTTTGGATATGAATTTAGATATCGAATATCACCGCAACATGGAGCGTTATACATTTCTTAAATGGGGGCAAAAGTCACTAAAAGATTTTCAAGTCGTACCACCATCAAGAGGTATTGTCCACCAAGTTAATCTTGAATTTTTAGCAAGTGTTGCTAGGCAAGAAAATGGCATTTGGCTTGCCGACACCTTGGTCGGAACTGATTCACACACTACAATGATCAATGGTCTTGGAGTACTTGGATGGGGTGTTGGCGGAATTGAAGCAGAAGCAGTTATGCTTGGCCAACCGATATACATGTTGGCCCCAGACGTAGTCGGAGTACGATTAACTGGCTCACTAAATCCTGGTGTAACGGCAACTGACATGACTTTACGTATTGTAGAAATGTTGAGAGAACACGGTGTAGTTGGGAAATTTGTCGAGTTCTTTGGTAGTGGTATGGCAGCGCTTACTTTAGCCGACCGAGCAACGATTGCCAACATGGCTCCTGAATATGGAGCAACTTGTGGATTTTTCCCAGTTGATGAACGAACCCTAGAGTATCTTAGGCTAACAGGTCGTGAAGATTCAGCAATAACTGGAGTCGAAGAATATTGCAAGGCACAAGGTCTGTGGTACAATTCAAGCGATGCTGAGAAATCGTATACTGCAACTTTAGAACTGGATTTAACAACAATAGAGCCAGCATTAGCAGGTCCAAAACGACCGCAAGACCGAGTTGATTTGACCAATATGAAGCAGCATTTTGCCGAGACGTTAACTGCTGAAGTTGGCCATCAAGGGCACGGTTTGGCAGAAAGTGATTTGTCAAAGAGCGCAATTATTGAAACAGACGGGCAGCGTTATGATCTAAATCATGGTGATGTTGTTATCGCGGCAATCACTTCATGTACCAATACTTCCAATCCTGGCGTCATGTTGGCCGCAGGATTACTTGCCAGAAATGCTCGACAACGAGGTCTTACCGTCAAGCCGTGGGTCAAAACCTCTCTAGCACCAGGCAGTCGAGTGGTTACCGAGTATTATGAAGCGACAGGCCTGCAAGATGATCTAAATGCCATGGGCTTCAATGTAGTCGGTTATGGTTGCACTACCTGTATTGGTAACTCTGGACCGTTGAGTGATGAAATCGATGCAGCTATCGACAAAGCAGGTCTCATTGTGGGTTCGGTAATTTCTGGTAACAGGAACTTTGAAGGAAGAGTTCACAGTAAGGTAAAGGCATCTTACTTAGCAAGCCCACCGCTAGTTGTTGCTTATGCCATTGCCGGTAGTTTAGAGGTTGATTTGGCTACTGAACCGTTGGGCTTTGATACCAATGGTAAACCGGTAATGATGTCTGAAGTTTGGCCATCAGATGAAGAATTAACCAAGGCTCTTTCAGTCATTACTCCAAGCATGTTTAGACAACGTTATGCAGATGCCATGAATGAGCCAAGATGGGATTCAATACCTGCTAAAGATACTCCATTATATCCATGGGAAGCGGAGTCAACCTACATCCGTTTACCAACCTTCTTTTCCGGCCTATCTGCTGAACCGTCGCCGATCGAACCGATTGAACAAGCCGCAGTTCTGCTAAAACTTGGTGATTCAATTACTACCGATCACATCTCTCCAGCCGGCTCATTCCCGGCAAGCGGGCCTGCCGGTAAGTGGTTAGTCGAGAGAGGGGTTGAGCGAGGAGATTTCAACTCCTTTGGTAGTCGACGTGGTAATCACGAAATAATGATGCGTGGAACTTTTGCTAATGTTAGGATTCGAAATCAGATGGCTCCAGGTACTGAGGGCGGATTTGCCAAACACCCACAATCAGGAGAAATTGTTTCGGTATTTGATGCTGCTAATGCTTTTGATGGTCCTAAGGTAGTTCTTGCAGGTTCACAATATGGTACCGGTTCATCAAGGGATTGGGCTGCTAAAGGGACTTATTTACTTGGAGTAAAAGCTGTAATTGCTACTTCATTTGAAAGAATACATCGCTCTAATTTGGTCGGAATGGGTGTTTTGCCATTGACCTTCAAAGAAGGTGAAAGCCATGAAAGCTTAGGGCTTGATGGTTCTGAAAGGTATGATGTTCCGGTGACAAATGATGTTCAACCATTGCAAATGTTGACAATAACAGCAACAAGACTTGATGGTACCTCACTTACCTTCGAGGCACAAGTAAGACTTGATACTCCAGTGGAAGTGGACTACTATCGTAATGGCGGTATACTGCACACCGTTCTAAGGCAACTAGCAAAATAACATCGCCAATTTGAAGGCAAGAAAGTTTGAGGGGTAACCATGGCGGAATTGAAAGGATTTGTCCAATATCGCTTCCGCTCCGACGAAAATGATGCTGAAGTTCTCCTTCGCGGCGATGCTGATTGGGTGCGCAAGAAAATATCTGAATTAGGTTTGGAGGGCGTTGGCTGGATGATGCCGTTGGGCTCAGAAGTAAAGGCATCAAATACCTCGGGAGTTTCAGATAAGAATAAATCTGGAACAACAAACGAACTGGATGATGATTCATTGGGAGAAAAACCCCTAGACATGGGCCCTGAGCCAGACCCATCAAGAATACCCATTGTCAGAAGGCCGATTGGTGAATTGGATTTGAGCAAAGAGTTACGTGCGCTTGGTCTTGATGATTTAACTAAACCAGACCCAATCGAGTTGATGGAAATTTTTTCTGAATTAGATGAACCATTGCCAGTTCAAGGGACTTTGAGTATTGATCCAATGGCTGAGGCATGGCTTCGTGAATTGATGAATATAGTAGTTAGAGACTATGGCTTTACTGCTTTGAAAACTTCAGACATTGAAGAAATTGCTAGTAGCAAACTGGGCAAGCGTGAAGGCACTGCCTTGGAGGTTTGGTTAGAATCCTTATTCACTGCAGGTAAATTAGTCAAGGTACACGGCGGAGATGCCGTAGGTTGGGGGCCCTCTCCCCGTTGGCTAGCAGGTAAAGTCTGAATTTGACCAAATAGATTTTACAAACGCCTTTTCGCTTCACTGCGGGACATGTCCGTCGTTTTGTCAAGGACAAAAGCCCAAAGGAATTAAAGTGGTAGTTAATATGGCTTAACAAGTGATGACGATGTTTTCCCAAGACAATCTCTTCAAGGCCCGCGCAAGAAGTATTCTGCTTTGCTTACTTATGGTACTATCAACAACTGCCGCTTTAGCAACCACAGCAAGTGCATCTCAAGCAAGAACATATACGACCAATCGTGATCCACACGATGTTGCTATTGGTGATTTTAATTGTGATAATCATAATGATATCGCGATTGCCACCGACGGTACCCATACAATCACTGTTCTGTGGAATGATGGTAATGGGGATTTTTCCGAGCGGCAAGACATTTGGGTTACCGCTAATCAAGACAGGAATGCAGATTGGGATGAATTTTCCAATGTACAATTCGTTGAAGTTGGCGACTTTACTGGTGATGGTGTAGATGACATCGTTATCTTCCAAAGAAACAATCCGTTCAAAACTAACGAAGATGGCTCTCCAGCAGGTGAGCCAGGTAACGTAACTATCATTGAAAATGGCGGATGTAACGAGAAGACTTGGTCTATTGGAGCAAGATTCACTCACTTTTGGGCTTGGGACCTAGAAGTTGCTGACCTCAACGATGATGGTAATGATGACGTTATGGTCTTAGACCTACAAGCAGATATTACGACCCAAAGAGTAGTAACCTATCTTGGCCCAATTACCTCAAACACACAAGGTATCATCACTAACTTAGGTCCGGCTCAACAAAACACCTACCGTGCATTTACTGCCGGAGATTGGGGCGAATCACAAGTTGGCGGTGGACTTGGTGGTGGCGGAACGTGTTTCGACAGCGATATGTGGCTGCTTAGATCTGCAGGTTTAGACTATGCTACCGGACAAGTCACCAATCCAGGTCATGATGACAACGTGTCAGTTGTTGAATTCAATTGCCAAACCAATACTTTCCCGCTAACTTACACCTTCAGTACTACTCCAGGTGTCGGTGAGCACGTAATCAATATGCAAACCGAAACCTCATCTGATTTGGCAGTTGCAGATTTAGATGGTGATGGTACAGCAGACGTTTTAGCGTTAAATGATGCCGACATTGAGAATGTGACCTATGTTACATCATCAACTTCAGGTACATGGACCTCTCCGCAAAAGGCCTATTTTGGCCCTTACATTTCATGGACTTTGACTGTTGCTGACTTAAACGGAGACCAGCAACCCGATTTCATTAACCCGACTCTTGCTTATCAGCAAAACTCCACTGACTCCGCTGGAGGTACTTCATCCAATTTCTTCCTCAATTACCCTACTTCGATTCAGGTTACCCTTTCAGACGGTAGTGGAGGGCATCTAAGTCCTCTTTCATATGCTGCTGGCCGAAGACCGCACACAGCCGAAGTAGGCCAGTTGGCCGGAGGCCCAAATTCTGCGCCGGACATAGTTGTTGCACACAAGAACTGGAGATTTGGTGGCTGGAGAGATAACTTTGGCTGGGATGGTCAATATGACACAATTTCTGTTATCGAGATGGATAGTCAAGACTTGTCAGTTTCAGGAATTGAGATTTCTCCAGTAGACCGCTCTTTTGGCGTTGTCGGTGAAGGTCTTCGAGACATAAACGTGACAGTAACCAACACCGGTATGAATGTTCTAAACGGTCAAAGTGCAACTTTAGATGTTGAACTAAAGGTCGTAGATGAACTTAATTCAACCAATCAAACCGTGTATTCTAATGATTGGGATACTCCTGAAAACGTGGGAGCTTGCGGCTCTGGATGTACTTGGGATTACATTGACTATGTTGACGGAAACCACCACTGGAACGAACAAACAACACCATCTAGCGGGTCTGGTACCGATCCTGATGAATCGCAAGCAGATTACTCTGCCAATTACCTAAACCCAACTCATTTCATGTGGTCTGGTGAAACCAAAACCAACAGCTCCGGTGGAGAATGGACTGGCTATGGCGCCAACTGGGACGAAGCAATGGTTCTTCAAAACGTTGATTTGACCGGTTCAGACCGTGCTTTCATGAGTGTTGAATTATTCCAAGACCTCGGGTTTGGGGCGCTTGGAAGTGCTGATACCAACGGCTTTGTCGTTGGTGATGTTTGGGACGATTTAGCAATGATTGAGGTTGGTAGTGAAGAGACTGGCTGGTCTACTATCAGTTGCCCAGTCACAGCTTATATCGAAGGAGCATGCTGGTCACGTACCTCTATGTGGGGCGGTTTTGACTTGGATAGAGTGTTCAAGGAAAATGCGTATGGTGGATATGCTGAAGGACTTTACTATTACGGAATATATTCCTTCAATACTTTCTACGGCTGGAATAACTTCACTGATGACGGACTTGGCACCTTTGATCTAAGCCCTTGGGCTGGAGAGACTGTTGATTTGCGTTTCAGATTTAGAACTGGTTTTGAGGGTTCAATTTCAGACGAAAATGAATCCACATGGACTGGAAATGATGGATTTGGGTTTGATAATCTTACCATCTTCAAGCAGAATACTGCATTCTTCCCTAATGTGCAAAATCAACAAACTCAAATCCAACTAAATAATTTGGGTCCAGGTCAAGAATACATTGCAAGTCTGCAGGCTGACTTTTTGAACGATACTACTTACCGTATATCGGCAACATTATCCAATAATGGTTGGGATGAACAGGTCCTCAATGACGAAATTGTTGGTTATGTGACGCCGTTTAATTTGTATGATCCGGCACTTGAATCAATAGATTATTTCGAACCTGGGCAACTCTATGCGCAAGGAACTTATCCGATTTCTGCTACCACTAACAACTATGGTAACACAATAGTTGACTTTGATGTCACAGCAACAGTCTTTACTGCCGATCCTGATACAGTACAATGTGGTAATCCAGGTTCTGATTGTATCATCACATTTGATAACTCCACAGATGGAACTAGATACACACAGAGTAACAATCCAAAGGGTACAACATACAACGACACCTTGGATTGTCCATCTGATTTAGTGTTCAACAGTAATTCATACTGGTTTGGCCACCCATGCCAGACAGCAACACTTGGATACGGCGACGCATGGGAAAATGAAACAATGACTATTACTGATATCGACCTAGAAGACTTAGAAAGCGATTTCGTTTCTCTGTCGTTTGAGTATTATGCTGATACCTTCTTTGAAGTAGACTCGCAAGGTAATATCGAACCCAGTGATTACATGGCGGTGACGGTTGACTTCACCAAGGATTCAACAGATAATACAGCTATTGTTTACGGGCAATGGAATGATTACAACGAGGACGGAACCTGCCAAATAGATGAAGATGGGAATGGGATAGTTAACGAAACTAATCCAATTGACTTTGAGGAAATTGAATACATTGGCGATCCAAGGACGACTGACGGACTTAGCGGTAATTGGAACGTATTCTTTAATTCCGATAGGTTGGTCAAGACAACAACTCTTGATTTGACACATTTGTATGTCTTGAACACAACTTCTCCAGATTCCAGTGAATGGGCTACACAATGTATTTCACTTGCAGACTCCACAGTAGACTTGAACTTTGACTTCTTTTCAGATGATGATGGAAGAAACGGCATAAATGATGGTTTCAAAGGTGTTGGAATAAACAATATCACTTTGAAAGAATTTACTTTCGTTGAGGACAACTCATACACAATAAGTAGAACCTCCGTAGATGCTGAAGATTCTTCGACAGATCTAATTGCTGAGCATGATTTCGTTTCTGGTGTATACATGATTGAAGTAGAGACTATCTTTGATAATACTACAGTTGGTACCAACTGGTACGGAAATGATGAATTATCAACTGCGAATAATATCAAGCGCGTTATATTTGACGTTAAATCAGTAGACATTGTTTTGAGTCAACCTAAGAGGTTGGCTTGTTTGGATGAGGTTAGGCTAAATTGTGTTCTACCAATTGATAGTTCTTTGACTCACAACTGGGAGATGACTGCAACAAATGGAGTGCTTGAAGGAGATTATGTGTTTTACATGGAAGTATTTGACGAGACCACAGGCTCTCTTGCTCACAGTGTAAGTGCAGGACCAGCACAATCTCTGTTGAATGGACAAAGGGTTGACCTCTTGTTTACTCCATGGTCTGGCTATCAAGACGGACATACATACAACATTAGTTACCGTGCTCAGCTAGATGACGGTACTCCATCCGGAGATCCAGTATACTTCTACGCAACATTTGCCGATGAGGTCGATATCGCGATATTGTCTGATAAAACCAGCGGTACATCTAGAATCATTGAAGACATTGCGGCTAATGGTATGTCTTACACTCAATTTGCCATGAATGATTGGGATGATTATTTCAAGACTAACTGGTTTACTAACTTTGATAAGATTGTCTTACCATGGCAAGATTTCAACACTGCAAAAGATGATGGAAAAGCCTACTACAAGACCATATCTGATACAGTAAGCAATGTTGACAGAAAGCAAGTCTTGGTTAATTTCATGAGCAGTGGTGGTACAATACAAGCGCATTTGGCGCCACATGGAACTCAAACTTATGGTCTTGGAACAAATGTCGAACCAAGATTACCACTTGGCTTGGTAATTGCTGACAAAACCAATGGTGCTGAAATAACATATGCTGATATGGAAGTTTACGACGAATTCCACCCAATTATGGATAATATTGACGCTGAAAAGTTTGAGGTATTCACTCCAGTTGCCGACTCAGTACTTGACATTGGTAGTGAAGCAACTTCTGACGTGCCTAAGATTTGCTCAGGCAACCAAAATGTGGCAAGTTTCCAACCAATTATTCGTGATTCAACAGACATTGAAGATGTTCTGTTGGGGATTTGTAGCTATGGTCAAGGTGGAATTATTGTTTCCACAATCGATCTAGAGTCAAAGTCAGGTAACGCATCAAGTTCAGACTTTGCTTTGCTTAGTAACGTATTGGCATATCATGTAAATGACTATCCAAATCCATTTGGTGAAATGAGAGACGGTACTGATATCTTGATTGATGGTGTAGTTCCTGACCCTGCACTTGGTGCTGGATATGCCACAGTTTACATGAAGAGCAATGCTCAATTAACGTTTAGTTACCAATCTGATGCACAAGTAAGTTTGCAAACCGATTGGCTGATTTCTGGACCAACGTCTTGGGATTTAGGAACCATGGCTCCAGGTCAAATAGACCACTACACCTCTCCATTGTTTGAAACTGAATCCTCACCTGTGATGGACTTCTGTAAGTCAATTGGGACTCAAGGGGAATGTAAACAAGGAGAGCAATGGACAATTACTCTTTGGCTACATGACGATAACGGCCACTCGAGGATGTTATCTGTGATTGTTGAAACCAATGATGCAAATGCTGACGCGTTTAACCCAATTGCCGATGCTTATGTGGTTATGAAAGACAGTTATGCAGACAACATCGAGTATGTCGGAACCTGTTCCAGTCTAGATAATTACCCTAAGTATGAGATTACTCTAGATGAAAGCGGCCAACTACCAATTGATTTCAATGCCTTTAATTCATCTGACCCTGATGCATTAGAAGGTAACGGAATTGACAGGTATGAATGGGAAGTTCTGTTTGACAAGCCATGGGATGCAGCAATTAACGTCAATGCCAATACTTACATCCAATATGAAGCAAGCTTGGGTGTTTGGCAATACACATTTGGTGGATACGGAGTTGACCAGAATGGCGAATCATACGCTGGCAGAAATCTAACTTATAACCCTAATACAGAATCACCAATCCAACCTATCAAGATTAAACTAACGGTTTACGATAAATCCGGTAAGTGGGATGATGACATGGAATTCTGTTTCGATGTCAAACCACAAGGCTTTGGCGATGAACCTCCGGTTATTGACTTCACTAATTGGGGCGACCAACAAGGTTATACTAGTTCATTCTACAACCTTTCAGGATTTGTTAATGGAGGTTCTGATGAGTCCGATGCATACGTGGAGATAACCTGGAATGAGTCACTATTAGACGAAACTGACGCAAGAGTACTAGAACTCGCTAAGGGTACAAAAGAATTAGCAGTTTTAGACAACTCAGTTGGTACAGGGGACACATTTTACTTGAGTTTAGATATCGACAGATTCCACTCTGACAAGCCAGTAGATGTCATAATTTACATAAGAATTTACGAATTCGATCCCACTAAAGATACCGAAAAGCGGTGGGTTACAGAACAACAACTCTCTCTAAGCGATCCAGATTATGTCCAGTTATACAATCCAGATACCATTACTTTGTCACTGCCGATTTGCCGTGGAGTATCTGTTCCGGATGAAGTGATACTAGCGGATCCGGAAGGTGATTGGGTGTTTATCAACGGTCAATGTGATTGGGATGGCGAGTACTCTTTAGAAAACGGCGAATGGGTTGCTCCATCATCTAACGATGGAGGTGATGGTGCTCAGTCAGATAGTAATTTCATGTTCATTGGTATTGGGGCTGTTGTATTGGTCTTAATTGTCATCTTGACACTGTTATTCCTAAGAAGAAGCGGAGGAGATGGTATGGATGGAGATTACAAAGACTTCAGCCTAACTGGGGCTTTCCAAGAACAAGACCCTGTTGAGCAATATGTCCAACAACTAATCGCTCAAGGATACCCTGAAGACACTGCAAGGTCGTATGCAGCACAATATGCAGCTCAAGCGGGACTCACTGGCGGAGGCGCTCAACAACAACAAGCCGTTCAAGCAGCAGCCCCAGCAGCTACCAACCCAGCGATGGATGCTGCATACCAACAATACTACCAGCAGTTCATCACTCAAGGTTATGATGAGCAGACTGCCGCAGCCTATGCACAACAATATGCAGCAGCATACATTCAACAACAAGGATAACATCATTTTTGAATCTGATTTGGCAATTAGTCAATGAGTTCAAAAGTGACCGGTTGTAGCGTCGCCCATGGACAAGACTGACAAGTACACAGTAGCAGATATGAATCTGGCAGAATCCGGGTCATTAAGAGTAGATTGGGCAAGAGCCAGAATGCCAGTTTTAGCAGCGCTAAAAGAAGAGGCGCTAAAGACTAAACCACTAGCAGGAATGAGAGTTGCTGGATGTCTTCACGTCACCAAAGAAACCGCAGTTTTGATTGAAACAATAGCCGCCGCCGGTGCAGAGATTTCTTGGTCTGGTTGTAATCCATTGTCAACTCAAGATGATGTTGCAGCATGGCTTGCTGAAGAAGGATATTCTATCCATGCTTGGCATGGCCAGAGCGTTGATGATTTTTATTGGTGTATCGACAAGACGCTGGAATTCAATCCGACTCTTACTCTTGATGATGGAGCCGATCTAATCGTTCGAGTTCACGGAGAAAAGGAAGAATATGCAGCCGGAGTTATTGGTGGGACTGAAGAAACCACAACCGGAGTTCATAGATTACGGGCAATGGGTAAGGCTGGAGATTTGAAATATCCAGTTATCGCAGTTAATGACGCTATTACCAAGTGGGATTTCGATAATGTATACGGAACCGGTCAATCAACAATCGATGGAATACTTAGAGCCACTTCTGTGTTAATTGCTGGCAAAACCTTTGTTGTTGCAGGATACGGACATTGTGGTAAAGGTGTAGCTATGAGGGCTCACGGAATGGGCGCCAATGTAATCATTACTGAAATAGATCCACTACCTGCTCTAAGAGCAGTAATGGACGGGTTTAGGGTCATGAAAATGGACGAAGCCGCTGCCCTAGGTGACATATTTTGTACAGCAACTGGAATGAAAGACATAATTGTTGAGCGACATTTTGCTTCAATGAAAGATGGTGCGATAATTTCCAACACAGGTCACTATGACTGTGAAATAAACATCGAAGAATTGGAAGGATTGGCTGCCAGTAAGCGAACCATTCGTGACAATAACAACGAATATACCATGACTGATGGCAGGAAAATTTTCTTGCTTGCAGACGGTCGCCTTGTCAACCTTGCTGCAGCTGAAGGACATCCATCAGAAGTAATGGACATGTCGTTTGCTAATCAGTACCTAGCGCTTTGCCGCCTAGCCCAAGAAGGTAAGGATATGCAACCAGTAGTGTATGATATCACAACTGAACAAGACCAAGGTCTTGCAACTACAAAACTTGCAACACTTGGATTTGAAATTGATTCTCTAACCCCCGAGCAAGCAGCTTACTTGGATGATTACAACGCAGGAACGTGATTATTCCTCTTCATGTGGCTCTGCTACTTCGCCATTTTCCCAGAATGGTGATTGTTCATCACCATCTTCAATATAGCCAATTTCGTCTAGGTGTGACTCAAAATCTGGCAACTCCAACTTCCAGTTTTTAGGTAGTGGAGTGCTTTCTTCAACAATCAATAGCATTCTCTCCTGCCAAGCAATAGGCTTGCGCTGGAGTATATACATATACAATACCGAAGTCTTAATTTCTTCAGAGATAATTGAATACCCGGTAGAAGACTCAAAGTTCATTGCCCTGAGTAGATTAAAAGCAGGCCGATTAATGCTTCTGAACATATTCTTGGTAAACCTCATACCGGCGATCACTGCCACAAAGATGACGATTGAAGTAAGACAAAAAGCAGTAAAACCTTCCCCTGCTAACATGTTTGATAAAATGACAACACCAAATAGAATTGGCACAGTGACTAACATGAAAATGAAGGTTTCCGAAACCGGCGGCTTACGCATTTTGGATTCGATTGCTAACCAACCAGGGTGGCGCTTTTCCCATGGCTTGAAGTATTGATTTTGGTCTTGTTGTATCGCTGAATTGAATAATCCAAGCAATTGATGGACTCTACCGTATTGGCTGGTTGCTACATCCATATTTTCGTTTAATATGGTCTCAATTCTCTCTCGGCCCTCCTGATATAGCCCTAAGTCAGCCATGATAGTAGCTTGTTCAATCAACGGAGTGACTTCATCTGGGGCATGATGGCGAACTTCTTGCCACCAATCAAGGGCATCAATCATCAATCCTAATTCGTCAGCGAGTAATCTACCTCCCCTTACCCACATATCAATTCTGGAGGGGTCTAGGTTTACTATTTTCTTTACCGCATTCAATGATTTTGATGCATCAATTAAGTTATCAGGTTGTCCATTTGGGTTTAGATGAGAGTCCGAAATAACCTGCCATGCATCAGCATGTTCAGGATCTATTTTTACTGCTTTATAGGCTTGAATCAAAGCCTCTTCTCTGTTACCATTATCAAGAGCTTCTATCGCATCAAGGTAGTGATCTTCAGCACTCATGTACCTAGGCTCGTGAGTGAATTACTTAATCATCTCTATGTCTTCTAAGTGGACGGGTATCAAGGGGTTGTGGTCCTCTGTTGTGAGCATGACCTGATGATTTGCCTCTAGCACGACGGAATTTGCGAACGGTTGGGTCTCGCTCTCCGCGCCCACCTCCTTCTCTTCTTGGTCCACGGTCTCTGTCGCTTCCACGACTATCTCTACTTGGCCCACGCTCTCTGCGTGCGCCTCCATCTCTACTTGAACGGTCGTCTCTGCGTGGTCCTCGTTCTCTGCGTGGACCGCTACCTCTATCGCTTCCACGTCTATCTCTACTTGAACGGTCGTCTCTGCGTGGTCCTCGGTCTCTGTTATTCCCTCCACCGCCTGGCTTAGGTTCTCCACAGCGATTACATTCAGTTCTAAATGAAAAATTAGAGTTATTACACTTTTTACATTCCCAATCATTATCAGTAAATGTCTTTCGCTCTGGCCTGTTATTATTTCTATCTCGAGAATCTCGTCTTGGACGATCATCTCTCCTTGGCGGGCGAGAGTCATACCGAGAGTTTCTTCTGTCGCCAGAGTCTCCACCACCAGGCTTTGGAGCGCCGCATCTGTTACACTCTACTCTTCTAGCAAAGTTAGAATTGTTGCATTTTGGACAATCCCAATCATTGTCTCCATGAGAATCTCTGCGGTCATTTCCCCTGTGGCGGTTATCCCTGTCATTACCACGTCGATTGTCTCTGCCGAAGTCTCTGTGATTATCTCGTCGAGAATCTCTTCTATCATCTCGCCTTCCACCTCTGTCATCATTACGGCGTCGGTCGCTTCGGTCACCGCGAGATCTCTCAAACCGATCCTCACGCTCTACTTTGGGCCGTATTTTAACATCAATGCCGATGAATTGGCTAGCATCCATTTTACGGTCAAGATGGGCGATGTGGGCGATAGGGGATTCAGTACCGCCTAAAACAGCATCAATCTTACCAATGTAGGTTCCATCATCAGAACTAACAATTATTGAACCAAGTGCTGGTGAAGAACCAGTAAATGAGGCGAGTAAACCACCTTCGTGGCTGTGTGAATCAATTGAACCAATGAACATGATAATACATCCTTTGTTAAATCAAAGATCCTGCTTTCTTCTGGCAAATGCAGCGCCAAGAAGAGTGACGCTTAATGTTGCTAATAGTGATACACTTGGTAGCGCACTACTGTCGTCTCCACTATCACTGTCGCTGGTAGATTCGTCATTAGAATCATCAACAGCATTGGGGTCTGCTACATTTATTTCTAGGGTAGTGGTTACCGATGATTCATCTGTGACAGTTATGATGATGTCATATGTGGCAATTTCTTGAAGTACACAAGTGGCTATTGACACATCAATCTCCCAGTTAATACCTACCTTGGTGAAATCAGTTGCTTCAGCCCCACACAATTGAAGAGACATTGAAACTTGCTCACCATCAGGGTCTGAAACCGTTCCCTTTAGGGTGAATTGTAATCCAGTGGCATCCCATGTTGCATTCATTCCATCAAAACTCATCTTTAGGGTTACAGTTGGTGGGAGACTTTGTTTCTCTAATCCATAGTCTAACATATAGTCAAAACTCATCATATTATTGGCACTTGCAGACCCCATTATCATAACCATACCGGGCTTTAGCCCATCCATAGGTAAGGCAATTGTTACCGGTTGGTTACTAGCCATTGAAGATCTCACGGAGCCCATATTTCCGTCTTGGTGAGCATGAGCACTAACTGTCATCTCAGCCACTAATCCAGTGGGTGTTACAGTAAATTCGATGTTTTCACCATCGGTGATGTCTGCTGTGGGGGTAAATGGTTGGCCAAAGGTGAAATCAAGAGTTTCTACAGCTACAGCGCCAAATGGGTCGACAATTCCGCAGGTTGCCACAGTTGAAGCGGTTCCTGAAGGAGAAGTAACCAGTAGGTTACCAGTTTCGTCCTGCCTCGCACTCCATCCAGCGTCAGTAAATGTGCAGTCTAGATTCCAACCGTTGGAATCAGTAGCCCAGTCTGCTAAATCATCGGCAGCAACAGTGAGGTATTCGGTTCCGGTCATTAACGGAATTATTGAATTATTATTTGGATGATAAGATGTCCATTGGGGTATATCGTTAGATTCTGGTTCAGCGGTGGTAAAGTCAATGAATAGGTTACGACCCATTGGCCATAGAGATTTTTCATAGTCAACAGATTGGTATATTCTTAGTTTGCCATCTGGCAGGAATTCTTCAGTAGGTGCAACATAGTCAACTCCTTCTTGTAATGCCACACCATCATCTTCCATTGAATAATTAGCAATTCTAAGCCCTTGTAAGGCGGGGAAAGTCAAAACTAATTCTGCGTTAGTCATATTCGTTACATTTAGCGCCAAGGTAAAGTCTGAAACTCCCTTATTTGGCAGTTGGTCAAACCTCATATTCGCCTCTTCACCAGTTTTGACAAACATAGTTATTTGCAAATCGTCAGTTGCATAAGTCGGAATTTCTCGACAGTCAGCAGATGCACCAAAGTTACTGCACTGACGCTCATCAGGGTGGTTAGGGGCAATTAAGTCAACTTCATCTAGAGCGATTCCAGATTCAACGAATTCCATGTCATTCCAATCAACGCCACTGGCAGTTCGGTGGGGGACTCCTTCTCTTACACCTAGTCTGGTATCCATGTCTTCGATACACATTGGACCAATCTCTCTTACCGCCTCACGCTCATCAGTGCTAAGCCAATCATTATTACCGCCAGGAGCGCCATCAAATAATTCATCTAAGTTGTCACGTACAGTTGCAGAGTTACTGCCGTTTACGTATGCGGTTGCTGTCATTCCAGCATTAGCCCAATCCTCTTCAATATCGATGTTGAATAGAGCAAAATTGTAATCGAACAAATCTTCGAAGGTATATCCTGAACAGTCAACATCAGAAAGACCATCACTGCCTTGCCTTGCTTCAGTATTTTGAGCTTCGTTAATTGTTAGTTCATTGCTGCTGATAGCTGAGGACATGCTCATTGAGAGCATTAGAATGAACATGGTAATCGCGGTGGCGGGAACATAGTTACGTCTTGCTGCCATGCCTATCGGTATGGTCTGCTTGTCTAATACCCTTTGGCTTACATAATGACAAATAGCCGTTTATGGTTTAATTTGGCTAAGGCGGAATTTGAACCAATACCAAGGTATGGAGGTCCAAATCAACGCAGACAACCAAGAAATCAACCTAGGGACACCGCGGTCAACATCATCTAGTGTAGTTTCTAATAAATGGTGAAATACCCCATTTGGCGAAAGAAGGTCGAGATAACCTTCGAGTTTAATCATCTCACTATTATTGACTTCTCCAATTTCTACTCCCGAGGCAAAAGCGACCATAGAGGTGACTAAAGCCCATAAAAAGGTAAACAAAAACCACATTCCGACACCAAAGGCGATCGAAGTACCCTGATCTTTGGAATATGTTGAAGCAATCAAACTAAACAAAACATACCACAGCAAAACCAATCCAACGGAGGTGAAAGAAATAATTATGTCAATAATTTCTATTGATGCTTCCAAGCGATACATTGCAATTACTGTAGAGAACAGCCATAAAGTCCAGACTGGAATTAATATTGCAGCCCAGTAGCCCAATGCGATACCAACAGATTGGCTTTTTCGCGGCATTGGTTGAGATAGTTTCACTTCTAAAACACCACTAAACCTGTCTCGACTTATGCCATCAAATGACAGTAACACACCGCACATTGTACCAGCAAAAACTACACCTAAGCTGGTGTAAAACAAAACTTCAGGCACATTATCCGGAGTGATACCTCCAGGCAGCATTACATCCGGGTCTGAAAACCCCCATGCCATGCCGGGAATAAACAAAATAAGGATTGGTAACATGATTATCATTCGATTAGATTTCCATTTTGCAACACAAATTCGCCGTGCAATTGCATAAATTTCAGCCGAAATCAACATCATTCTTCCTCACCTCTAATTTTCAAGGGAAGCATTGTAACCTGATTAATGTCCATGCCAATTTCTTCTATTTCTAAGCCAGTTGCATTGCACAGCATCTCAACAATATCTGGTGCTTTTGGCTGCCAAAAATCGATGTTATGCTTATTATTTAAAATTCTAGACATTAGTTTAGCGTCTGGCTGGAAAATCATAGCCTTCCAGTTATTATCCGTGTAATTTGATGAAATCAATTTACTGTTCTTATTGAGTAATTTCTCAAAGTCAGGTAAATCGCCTTTTCCGCCAATTTCAACTCTATCATTTAATCCTAAATCACGTTCAATTTCTGAAATTTGCCCCTCAGCGACAATTTGGCCTTTGTGGATTAATGCTAGGCGGTCAACAAAACCATTCATGCCAGAAACATGATGCGATGAAATAATGATACTTACTCCATTTTCAGCGAGTTGCTTAACCATCTTTTCAACAGACTTTGCAGCAACCGGGTCTAGTCCGTTGAAAGGTTCATCTAGAAGCAATATTTTGGGTGAACCCATTAATGATATTGCTAGGCTAAGGCGTTGACGCATTCCTTGGCTTAGAGTGTCTAATCCATCATTTAATTTAGAAGAGAGCCCTACTAAATCGAGTAATTTTTTTGAGTCGACATTGCCTTCTCGCATTTCGGCAAATAACTTCATGGTTTCCAACACGCTTTCAGAACCGTTCCACCTGACTTGTTCTGGCATATGTCCAACATTACAGCGCAACAAATAATCCATCGCTTCAAGGCTTTGATTTAGGTCATCTCCGTTAAGTCTAATCGTGCCGCTATCTAATGGTATTACTCCTGCTAATAGACGCAGCAAGGTGGTCTTACCAGCACCATTTGGTCCAACAAGTCCGAGGATTTTGCCCTTAGGTAAGGTAAGACTCAACGAGAATACTCCGGGTCCTTGTCGCTTATTCCAAGGGTTCAAAAATTTGGGTGATGAAATTTTGTGGCGAAATGTTACCTCGATTAACTCGAGCGCCGCTTCCGCCATGACACCGCTAATCTGTTCATGCTTGACAAACTACCGTATATTATCTCAATCAAAGCAAACCTTCTTGCCTTAAAACCAAATCCTGTAGGTGATTAAGGTGCTTGGCTCAGTATTAGTTTCATTGTCCATGGTGGCTGTGGTCTATGCTCTTGTTTATCTAAAACACAGATATTCCAGCGATGATTCTGAGTTGGATTATCGCAATGCTTACGGGCAATATGGGCTCGAATTTTTGATGGGTTGTGTAATCTTTTTGTGGATTGTTCCTTATGGGATATTGGTAATTTTACCTCTAGTTCTGATACTATCAACAATTAGCCCTGCAGGTCGGGCTTCATGGAAAGAATTTGGCAAAATAAGAGCCTATGCTGCAGTATCCATGGTGGTGGTTTTGTTGATGGGTGGCTTTGTTCCAACCTCCGAACCGAAATCGCCTGATGAATGGGGCGAGCCACTTTTTACAGAAAATCCCAATGCCCCAATATATCCTGCTGGCAAGCAATATACTTGGCTAATGCTACCTGATGAGGGCGGGTTAAATGTAGAAATTGTGCAATCCTTGACCATCAGGACATCGCATCAGTTTTCCAAATTATCTCTTGCCTCTTCAACATTAAATATTGCCGATACGTTCAACATGCAGCAATCAAGAATGAATCAAGCAATTGAGTTACTAGACGAACAAATTGTCTTCAACATCGACCCTGAGGAGATGAAATTATTAGCCATTGAAGATAAGGCCAAACATACCTTTCAAACAGCAACAGGTGACCATGAATTGGATATTAGGCTGTATGATTTACGGAGTTTAACCTTGAGTTCAGATCCTAATGGAATAAAAGTTGGAGAAGTATTTTGTGCAGCAAAGGGAGCTTGGGGTGGAGAGGTAAATTTACTTGTTATAGTTCGACCTATCGGCCATACTGGTATAACTCAAGACAGGTATGCTGAAAGCCTAGTTTCACAGTGGCTATCTTAAAAATAATCATTATTGTTTTAATTTATTATTAGTATTTTTGATAATAAAAGCGTTTGGAATAATGATCTAATGGTTTTTGATTTGAATGAGAATAATGACATTTATAGTTCCGCTTATGTTATAGAAATGAAGTTCAATATCGAGATAAGTTTGTAAAAGGCACAATCAAAGCTAAATCAGGGTACAATTTCAGAATTTTGCTTTTTTAGGGAAACCTAAAGAATATATATGGCTCGCTTTTCGGCTACCCTAAAAGAGTGATGAAATGTTGGAAACAAAAATTGCAAAATCAAGCCTAATGATACTACTAATAGTGACTACTGCTATGGCAGGTTGTATTGGTAGTGATGATGAATCTACCTCTTCGACAAATAATTGTAGCGGAGATGAATTAAAAATAGCCTATGAAATAAAAGAAGATTTGACAGATACAGATTTGTCCAATCCTCAACAGATTGCCGATTATCTCTGTGATAAGTTAGGTATGGATGTTTCATTATACGATGTTGGAAGTTCAGGGATTGCTATGGAAGCACTTAGATTTGGCAACGCTGATATTGCCATGAATATTGATGGCGGACCTGCTTGGGTTGGCTGGAATGCATATGGTCTAGACGTTATGGCTGCTGACACAAAAAGTGATGGACGCGCCTACTACGATGCACATGCTTGGGTAAAAGCAGGTTCTGACATGGCAGTAGCTCATCTTGATAATGATGATTCTACAGATCCGTTTTCACTACTGGCTGGTAAGACTTCTTGCCATACAGGTTGGTTAAAATCAGCAGGTATGCTAATTCCAATGGGTTATATGATTGGTAATGGATATGTAACTGTACAGGGAGATATGTCGGATACAGAGACTCTTAGGACAACTATCAACAATTATTTTGATGGAAGTACAGGTGCTGGAAATCCAGCATCTATTCCCGAAAGTGGCGCATTGTACTCAGGATATAGTGGAGCCGTTGAATGTTTGAGTACTGGTTATGGAGATGTAGCGTTTGCTAAGGATTCGACAGTTGCTTCATATTGTGCTAATGAGGATACAACCTTGAACCAAGCATGGTGTTTAGACATGACTCAATATGTCGCTCTACCGAAATTTGGTTCTTCTCCCAGTCACTCTGTCATGTATAACAGTGATGTCCTCGCAGCAGACAAAGTGACATTGATTCAAGATGCACTTGTAGCAATGAAAGATGATACCAATGGTCTAGAAATTCTTGACAATGTCTTGGGAACAAGTGCTATGATTGTTACCGATGCTGAAACACATCTGGGAACATATGGAGCAGCGCTTCAAAACATCCCAGGTATTTCCAGTAAGTATGGAAATGCTTTCACAAATGGCTCACAAACCTCTCCACTAAAATCCACAATTAATATTGCATATTATTTGGCTGATGATGCTAGTGCGAATGCCAATGCTCAAGGAATGGCAGATAGATTAGCATCTGATCTTGGAGTTAATGTTAATCTGTATGATGTATCTTCTGAAGGAATGATTATTCAAG
>QXXX01000024.1:42383-49566 GCA_009887195.1 Candidatus Poseidoniales archaeon
CTGTATTGGCTGTTGAAACCACAACCGCAGAAGGAGCGACACACTACAATGCATCTGCATGGGTTCTAAGCGGTTCAGATATCGCTAATGCTCACTTGGATGGAGATGACTCCACAGATCCGTTTGCATTGATGGCAGGTAAGACCTCTTGTCACACAGGATGGCTAAAATCTGCTGGAATGTTGATGCCAATGGGATATCTGATAAAGAACGGATATGTTACTGCTGTAGGAGATAATACAGATGTAAACTCACTTAGAACGACTATTGACAACCATTTCGATGGCTCAGCAAGTAATGGAAATCCGGCATCAATTCCTGATTCTGGTGCCTTATATTCTGGATATAGCGGTGCTATTGAGTGTCTGAGTGAAGGATACGGGGATGTTGCTTTTGCTAAGGGAGACGATTTCAGTACAGTTGAAAAATACTGTGGTGCAGAGAATGCCTCGGAAAATGAAGATTGGTGTCTTGCAATGGACCAATACATTCAGTTGCCTTCATTTGGCCAATCCCCGAGCCATCCTGTTATGTATAACCCTGAACTTTTAGATGTACATACTCGCAATGCAATATTGAATGCAATGTTAAGTTGGAATGATGAGATGTGGGTTGAAGACTACCCAATGGATGGTCAAAATTACACGGGATGTTACAACATAGCAACCTACCAAGTTGCTGATATTCCGATGAATCAATGTGGTGGAGAGATACTGTCTTCAGTAACTTCGAAAGGTTATGGATTGAAAGCTGGAAACAGTCAAAATCATCTTGCAAGTTACTCTGATCTTCTAGGTTCAGTACCAGGTCTGTCTGAGTATTATCACTCTTCAGATAAGTATGGAATTACAGATGCAGAAACATCTGAACAAGAATGACCTACTTGCTCTAAATAGAATAATTCTACGGAGACTTGGTGATGGTGACTTGTTAGTCGATAAATCCCCCTTTCGAGGCGGTGATGAGGTTCAGCAGATAGACCCTGAGAGTGTAACTCTTAGAGGTCTATCTGTAGGCTATAACAAACCATTGGTATCTGATATTAACAAAACTATTTATCCTGGAGATACTATTGCAATTTTAGGCTCATCTGGAATTGGAAAGACTACTTTGATGCGGACTATAGCAGGTTTAATTCGGCCTCTGTCTGGTGAGATATCTCATAACTATCCTAAAAGAGGTGGAATAGGATACATACCACAGCGACTTGGTTTAGTAAGGCACTCTACAGTAAGGAGTAATGTCGCATTAGGGGCAAGAACAAGAAGATCTAGGTGGTATCCATTTTGGTTCCCTCTAGATAAGAAACTCAAAGAAGATATGGATAATGCCATGAGAGCATTGAAAATTTTAGATATTGCAGATGAACCTGTTAGAATTCTATCTGGAGGCCAACAAAGGCGGGTTGCTATTGCAAGAACCCTTGTCCAAAGACCCAGAATTATCCTTGCTGATGAATTCTTAGGAGAACTCGATAAAGAGAATGTAAATTCTATAATTGCCGCCACTAAAGAGATTGTTGACGAAATTGGAGCCACCTTAGTATTGATTGAACACCATGAAGAAAGAGCGATTGAACTTGCTGATAGAATTTGGCGAATAATCGATAATAATTTGATTGAGGAAGGTGATTCCAATCAATAAGAAATTATTTTTCATTGGTATTTCGTTAATACTTCTTGCTTGGCTATCTCTGGATGACTTAGTTGACGATTGGGGTCAAATAGAAGGTGCACCTGAAAAGTTACAGACATTCTTCAGTGAAGACCTATTGCCCCCCGATTGGTCGGTTTTAGAGGCTGAGGTTTGGGCAGATGGTACATTACACAAACCCAATGGCGATGTATGTGATGAAAACATTGAATTATTTTGTTCTAAGGCTTGGACAGGAATGGTAGTCACCATAAAAATGGCATTTGTTGCCACTTTGATAGGTTTTTTCTTTTCAATCCCAATTGCCTCTTTAGCAGCTAATAATATGGCTCCACTGCCAATTGCAATGCCGGCAAGAGTTTTACTTGCTGGACTACGAAGTCTGCCCAGTATAATTTGGGCTTTATTATTTGCAATTGCCCTCGGTTTTGGGCCATTGCCGGGGATTTTAGCCATGACTTTGTACACTATTGGATATTTAGGCAAACTACAGTATGAGGCCATGGAAGGAGTTCATAACGCACCGTTAGAGTCTGGTTTAGCAATGGGTTTGACACATTCTGAGCAATTATTCCATGTAGTAATTCCAGAATCTAGTAATCATCTTCTGAGTCAATTGTTATTCATGTTCGAATATAACGTAAGGCATGGAGCGGTTTTAGGTCTTGTTGGTGCTGGAGGAATCGGCATGTACATCGACAATTACATCAATCCACCATTTGATTACAATAAGGCATTTGCCTTGCTAATTGTAGTTTTTGTCGTCGTGGTAATAATAGATCTAATCTCTATGCTGATTCGTTCTTTTGTAACAGAAGAAGGAGACGTGAAGCGACCTAAGTGGTGGAGTGTTATCTTACCACCTTCTATGGCTGTAGAAATGTATTCGAAAAAGGAAGAAGAGTGAGTAATTATTCTGCAGCAATATGAACTGAACCTTCTTTGTAGAATACTTGAATTCTTTCAGGAACCTTTCTTGTCAAAGCGGCCACTGCTTCGTAAATTTCATCTTTCTTGACCTTAAATGCCTTTGCTGCACCTGCAGTGGACCATGGCATTGAATCAAAATCAGATTGTCGAATCCACTCAAAGAGTCTCGCTTCAAGTTCAGTCAAATCATCCGCCATGATACCCTGATGGCGATGATGTACAAAACAACACCGACTCAAAAACCAGTCAATTTAGGCCTACGATTCTTCGACAGCATTCCTCTGCATCAATATCGCCATCAAGCAGAGTATTGATTGCTGTGGTGAAGGGGACCTCGATACTTTCATCTTCAGCTCTTTTGATGAACATTCGTGCTGCTCTAACGCCTTCGGCAACCATAGTCATCTCTGCTAATGCTTCATCAACGGTTAAACCAGTGCCTAATTTTTCACCCATTCGTCTATTTCGGCCGTATGGGGAAGTTGCGGTAACGTACAAATCGCCAAGTCCGGCCGGACCAAAGGCAACTTCAGCTTTAGCGCCAAGTTGCGGTAATAATAAGCATCCTTCTTTGAAACCAGCCATGAAAATCGCGGCTTTGAGGTTGTCACCGCCTAAACTTCCAATCTTTTTGAGGCCGTCAACAAGTCCACAAGTTAGGGCTATGACATTCTTGAATGCACCCCAGAGTTCTGCACCAACAGGATCTGATGCCGAGTGAAGAATGAACGTCTGTGTGGTTAGGGTTTCAGCAAGACGCTTTGCTACAGATTCATCCTCGCTAGCAACAAGTGCGGTGGTTATTACTCCACCAGCAGCTTCGGGAGCAATAGTTGGCCCAGTTACTACAGCTAGCGTATTGCTCTTATTAGCCGCAACTAACTTTTCATTTATTGCTTCTGAAATTAACCGTTTGCCTGGTGCTAAGCCTTTTGCCAAGTCAATAAGAACATGTCCAGGTCTTAGATGTGGGATTATATCATCAACCACATCTAGTATCACCGAAGAAGGTACAGCAAGAACGACAATCTCTACGCCATCTAGTGCTTCATCGATTCGCATAGTTGCTTCTAATCCTTCAACAGAATGGTCTGGCAGGTACTTTTTATTGATTCCATCCATAGTAATAGATTCATAGACTTCTTGTTCAATAGTCCAGCCTTTTACTTTATGACCGTCTAAAAGCCACATTCTTGCGACCGCAGTACCCCAATTTCCAAGACCAAGAATCGCGATGTGTGCCATGATGACCAAATCTTGCGATTTGTATTTCGCTTATGTTAGTTACCGATAATCACGCAGAAAAATATTGATTTGCTTATGCTTGGAAAATCACGAGGTCAGAAAAGGTCCTCATCATCTTCTTCGAAGTCGAATACCTCTGCCTCAGCCTTGTTATCATCCTTTGATGCTGGTTTCTTGGTAGATTTACTCGCTTTCTTGGCTTTTGAAGCAGGTTTCTTTTCTTCCTTAGCAGGTTTCTGTTCAACGGTTTCTGCAGGTTCAGCGGGTTTTGCCACTTCAGGAGTTGGTTCCGGGGCTTGTTGCCTTGCATTAGCAATTTCTAATTCCCTTGCCGCAATTTCTTCAGTCGAACGACCGGTTTGGGCTGCTAGACTTCTTCGACGGTCCTCTCTTGCTTTGCGCTCTAATTGCTTGTGTCTTGCCTTTTCGATGTTTTGTAACATGTACATTGCATCGTGTTCTAGTAGCGGGGAGTCTGAAATCAAAGTGATGTCTAGCCAACCGCCTTCTTCAACAATAAATTCCGCAAGTGGCTCAAAATTAAGGTCTGATTTCTTTATCTGAGTATAGTGCATTGCGTTACCAGTTCGATGTTCGACACCAGAAAAGTGACAATAAAACTCCTTAGTTCCGATAGTCTCTCTGACTTGGTCAAACATTTCTCCATAATCCTCTGAGGTTCTCATGCTGCCATGCCCTCTAGAATGTATGTGAGCAATGTTGAGTACAGGAACAGTTCCCTCTACGTGATTTACAACTTCTAAAACTTCTTCTAGGCTGCCCCACAATTCTTGCCGGCCAGATGTTTCAATGCCGATTTTTGACGGAGTTCCATCTTTGAGCCACGGAAATACCGGATATATGTCCTCATCATCATGCCAAATCTCGTGGACTCTTTCGACAATTCCGGCAAAAATATTGGCCAACTGTTCGTTAGCTTGTACACCTCTGCCCATGTCACCGTAGTGTCCTGCATGAAGGGTAATATGTCTTGCATTAATCGTTTTAGCAGCTTGTAGGGTAGATTCTATTTTGGTCAGAGATCGTCCTCTTTCGACTTTGTCGCCTAGCAACTCGGAATAATAAGGACCGTGAATATTCATTTCAAATTCAGTTTTATTGGCCAAAACACCTGCTTGCCAGTACTGTTCAAAGTGTTGTGGGGCAATCATACGGACTGTTTGGACTTCCATAGTCTCCAGTCCAAGTGAGATGATGTCATCCATTCCCTCGACGATGGTTCTTCCTTTGCATGACAATGGAATTCCAGCAGGTCCTAATTTAATTGGCATACATCCCACTCCCGCAGGTACAGGCCAAGGGTCACCCTATGATAACACCTTTCTGTTAAATGATTAAAAAAAATCTGCTTTTTAATAATTTTTATCTTGTGATGATATGCGACACTTCATCAATGAGTTGCTCAACCCAGCATCCATGGGCAATTCCATAGAAGCGGCGATTAAAGCATTTGCAAAAGGCATGCCAGTTTGTCTTTTTGACTCGGAAAAGCGAGAAGGTGAAACAGATTTGTTATTCGCTGCAGAGTATGCAAAACCAAAAACTATGAGACAACTGAGAAAAGATTGTGGTGGTCTGTTATTCCTCGCCATTGGGGACGAAGTTGGCGAGCGTTTTGAACTACCTTTCTTGCAAGACCTCCACACAAATCAGGCACTTACCAGCCAATACGATGTACTCTCACATTTGGTGACCAATGACCTAAGATATGATGCTAGGTCAGCATTTACTCTGTCGCTAAACCATCGAGACACCTATACGGGTATTACTGACAAGGACCGGGCACTAACTACCCGCAGATTTGCTGAATTAACCAAGGAAATATTCTCAAGCAACACCGATTCTTCAGCAGCCAAACAACTACTGGGTAAAGAATTCCGTACTCCAGGCCACATACCTGTTTGTCGGGAAACTGCTGGAGGATTAGTCAGACGGCAAGGTCATACTGAATTGGCTGTAGGATTAGCAAGATTATCTAATGTGACACCGGTTGTCATCGGTGCTGAAATGTTAGAACCAGATGGAGACCATGCACTCTCAGTAAGCGATGCAAGAATTTGGGCAGAGCAAAGAGGCATTCCTTTCCTAGAAGGGGCAGAAATTATCAACGCAATTCATCAAGTAGAATAATCGGTAATATCATCAGTAGCATGATACTGGACTAGACGGGAGAGAATCCAATGAAGGTTATGGCAGTTGGAGTTTTTGACCTACTTCATGCTGGTCATTTACACTATCTGGAACAAGCAAAAAGCTTAGGTGATCACCTAACAGTTGTAGTGGCTCATGATGATACTGTCCGGATTAGGAAACATGAACCAGTAACCAATCATGATCTTCGAAGGAGAATGGTGGAAGGTTTGAAACCAGTTGATGAGGCTATTGTGGGTAATTCACCCGATGTATCTATTTTTGAAATCCTACCAATTGTTAATCCTGATGTTATTGCACTGGGATATGACCAAGAACACGCTGAGGACTCGATAAAGCAAAAGCTCATCCAACTGGGCTATGAAAATATCAAAGTCACAAGAGTTGAAGGATTAACCGATGACCTCGATGGCACTAGGAAAATAATTGCTAGGATTTTACAATTATCGCAAAAACAAAACTGAGGCTGTTACATGTTTACTGGAATAATACAGGGAGTTGGTAAGATTGTTTCAGTTACTGAATCAAACACAGTCACGTCAGTTAGCATTAACTTACCTAATGTCGAGGCGCTAGAGATTGGTGCCAGTGTAGCAATCAATGGGGTATGTTTGACAGTTGTTTCCATTAATGGAGCGGAAGTCAAGTTTGACATAATCACCGAGACTCTAAATCGAACAAATCTAGCCGATTTATCTGTTGGAAGTTCGGTAAATATCGAACGCTCCTTGAAATTTGGCGATGAAATAGGGGGCCACATCCTATCAGGCCACATAATGGCGACAGGCATCATCCACTCTAGAAACCAATCCGGAGATCAAATGACGTTCAGCATTCTAGCATCTCCTTCAACTCACAAGTATCTGACAGAGAAAGGTTATATCGCCATTGATGGTATTTCATTGACAGTTGGTGAAGTTGAAAATGGGCTCTTCCACCTACACATAATCCCTGAAACACTACGCCTGACTACTCTTGGCTCAAAGCAAGTTGGGGATATTGTAAATTTAGAAATTGATAGTAATACTCAACTAATCGTCGAAACGATAGAGCGATTGATGAAAGATAGAGGTGTTGTATAATGGGAATAGTTGCTGTTTGTGGTTCATTTCACAAAACTGAGATTGAATTGATGTTAAATTATGCTAGAGAAGAGGCTGCTAAACATTCTTTAGAGGTTAGT
>QXXX01000024.1:49576-61230 GCA_009887195.1 Candidatus Poseidoniales archaeon
GAGGTTAGTGAAGTAATATGGGTACCTGGATCAATGGAAGTTCCATTGGCGATAAAACGAGCCTTCACAAAAAATTCTAATCTTGAAGGCGCAATATGTTTGGGAATTATAGAGAAAGGCGAAACTCAACATGGTGCAGCAATGGGTCATGGCGTAATTAAATCAATAATTGATTTACAATTAGAATTCAATAAACCAATTGGGTTGGGAATTATCGGTCCAGGTGCAGAACAGCATCACATTGAACCAAGATTAGAGCCCCATGCTAGAGCCGCAGTTAATGCTGTGGTTACAATGAATAATTTCTAGAATGTCTACCTAAATTATAATTTTGTGATGTAAAGATTCAATAGGTGCTTGTTGCCTATTTGACTTGTCGGTGAGATAATGAGTGAGGTTAGAAACGTAGTGATTATTGGTTCGGGGCCAGCAGGTTACACTGCAGGGTTATATTCTGCTAGAGCCATGCTTGACCCTTTGATGTTCGCTGGATATATGTCAGGTGGTCAACTCATGTTGACTTCTGATATCGAAAATTTCCCCGGTTATCCAGAGGGCATTGGCGGTCCAGAAATGATGATGCAATTACGTTCCCAAGCAGAAAGGTTTGGTTTGGAGGTGCAAGACCGGAATGTAGAATCTGTTGACTTGTCAAAGCGACCCTACAAGGTGACTGTAGAAGGAGAAGAATTCCTAACTCACAGTATAATTATCTCAACAGGTGCAGAATCAATATGGCTTAACGCACCGGGAGAAGCAGAACAAAAAGGCCGAGGAATCTCAACTTGTGCTACTTGCGATGGTGCATTTTTCAAAAATGAAGAAGTTCTGGTAATTGGTGGTGGCGATTCAGCCTGCGAAGAGGCTACTTTCTTGACTAGATTTGCTTCTAAAGTCACATTGATTCACCGCCGTGATGTTTTCAAAGCTAGTACAATCATGTATGAAAGAGCCGCTAATAATGATAAGATAGAAATTAAAACGTTTAGTCAAGTCAAAGAATGGATGGCAGACGAAAACGGTCTAACAGGCGCAATACTTGAAGATCCTAGAGACGGATCAACAGAAGAAATCAGCGCCACTGGTGCTTTTATTGCGATTGGTCACAAGCCGATTACTGCTTTTTTAGACCAGCAAATTGAAACAGATGAGAACGGATATATCGTCCACAAACAACACACTATGACTTCAGTAGATGGGGTATTTGCCGCGGGAGACGTAGTTGATACCAGGTATAAACAAGCAATTACCGCCGCTGGAATGGGCTGTCAAGCGGCAATGGACGCCGAAAAATGGCTAGAAGAATATGTCCATTGACCAACCTCATAATTGATGAATTAGAGATTCTTCGGCTAAGCATGGTCGACTTACAGAGATATGCCAGACATATCTCATTACCTAGCGTTGGCCTCGAGGGTCAAGAAAAAATATCTCAATCAAAGGTGTTGGTTATTGGTGCAGGTGGGCTTGGAAGTCCCGTAATACTATATTTGGCAGCTGCAGGTGTCGGTAAGATTGGTATAATTGATGATGATAATATTGAAATCTCTAACCTTCAAAGGCAAGTAATTCATGCTGAATCTAACCTTGGTCAAAGCAAGGCTGAATCAGCCAAAAACCGGATATTAGAATTAAATCCAACAATCAAAGTTGAGTATTGGAATCAAAGGTTGACTCCTGATAATGCTAATCAGATATTTTCCGGTTATGATATTGTAGTAGATGGAACTGATAACATTCCAACTCGTTATTTAATCGATGACATGTGTAGAATTAACTCGATTCCATGGGTCTATGGTTCAATCTATAGATTTGAGGGCCAGGTCAGTTTGTTTAATCATAACAGCGGCCCATGCTACCGTGATTTATTCCCTGAACCGCCTCCAAGTAATTCAATACCCTCTTGTGCTGAAGGCGGAGTGTTTGGTGTTTTACCCGGTGTTATTGGATCGATACAAGCCACAGAGGTGATAAAAACCATTATTGGTAATGGTAAAACTCTATCTGGTAGACTGTTATTGTATGATGCCGAATCAATGGAGTTTAGGACTCTAAAGTTTTCCAAGACTGAAATCAACCATGAAGTCGACATTGACCAAGTAAGAGCAATGTTTGAGGAAAATGGTTGGTGCACAAATGGCGTTTCTAGTGAAGGAGAAATTCAAGAACCGAATAATACTGGAGGTGTCATGTTCAAACACTTGTCAATGCCCGAATACAAGAGTAAGAAAGAATCAGGTTGGCAACCATTTTTGGTCGATGTCAGGTCAGACATGGAATATTCTCAAATGCGCATCTCTTTTACCAATCTGCAAATAAATCATGAGGATATTTTGTCAAAAACAGATTTGATTCCAAAAGATAGTGATGTAATATTGCTATGTCGTAGTGGGATGAGGTCTCAAATGGCAGCGATGTATCTAATGAATGCCGGTTATGATGGTAATAAATTATACAATTTAGATGGCGGAATAATGGCTTGGAATAATGCTATGCCTGCAGATATAGAGTAAATTTCGCGGTATTCGAGAATTTATCATGCCTAGTTATTTTGACTTATGTCTAGAAAATTTAGCATGAGGTTCAAATGTTCGACTTAGTTTTCCCGAGTTAAGGGGGGGCTTAAACTGGCTAAGGTTATCGTTGCAGATGAGAATGAAGGTAGACGTACCCTATTAGCCAATACATTGGAGCGAGAGGGCTTTGAAATTACTAGAGCAGGAACTCTAAGGCAAGCAGAAGGTACCGCCTTAGCAACAATGCCAGAAGTTGTGTTAATCGATGGTGAATGGAAATCCGGTGATGCAATTGATGCTGCTCAAAGATTAATGGCAGACCCGGAATTTGCTTTCAAGTGCAGAATCGTTGTGCTATCTCGTAATTCAGGTCAAGAATATATGACTTCTGCTGCTAAAGCAGGTATTTCTGAAGTCATTACTAAACCAATAGATATGAGCGTCTTAATTCAACAATTAAACAAGCACGTAAGAAAGCAGTTTGTCCCGCCGCCGGCTGATGTTGCCGGTCCAAATTCTGGTGCAGGAAGTTTTGATGTTGCTATGCTGATGGGCGACTCAACTTGGGCCTTGCCTATGTTGAAGGGTTTGGTTGGCCCAGAGAAAATAAATCCAGGTTTTATTGATGAAATATTAGTTCAAATGGATGAAGAAGGTATTGAAGTAAAAGACATGTTTGACCCTTCTACTATGGCTGCAATGCTTAGAATTGCCCTAAATAATCTAGTCCAAGATGTTGATCCTAACCTTATCCCTACTAATCCTGGTCAAAATGAAACCGAGCAATCTAATCAAGAGGCGTCTCCAACCCTAAATGAAATCACTAAGGGTGAGAAATTAGGTAGCGGGAATGCTCGCTCTACCAAACTCAAAGGAGGCATGACTTCAATGGAAGATATTCTAGAGCAACAGGCTGAATCTCTTGAGCTTGAGGTTGCGGAACTAATGGATGAGGTTTTAGATGAAAAGCCGGATTTAGTGGCCTTGAGGCCTGAAGAGGAACTGTTTGGAGTAGATCCGGAAGTGTTGAAGATGACTCGCCTCACTAATGAGTTGGTTTACGAATTAATGTGGAATTTAGGTAGGCCCGGTGCGGTAGAAGACATTACATTAGTTACCCAAATTGAGGATATAACACAAATGTTAACCGATGTTCTAGATTCTTTTCCCACCGTGGATAATATCGTAGGTATAGATGAAGAGGAGGAGTGATTATTTCTTCCCCAACAAAGACTAGCCGAATAAAAATCAAGCAAGGTAAAGCAGGTCGTATTAGATTATTCATCAGCCTTGGCGTAGTTTTACTCTGGCTTGTAGTAGGGTATTATGCTTTCAAAGATGTTGGAGATTTTATTGATTGGGTAGAAGATTTGGGGCCATTAGCGCCAATATTTTATGCCATAATGGTATCTTTCGCAGTCGTTTTATTGGTTCCAACACCAATTTTGAAAGTAGGTTCAGGAGCCATATTCCCATATTGGATTGCAGTAGTAGTTAATTTCTTTGCCTCAGTAATTGGTGGTCTTCTGGCTTTCCTGCTTGGAAGATGGTTGTTTAGAGAACGCATCGAAGAAATAGTTGCTAATGACGAGCGCTTAAAAAATCTTGAATTAGCTATTAATGAAGAAGCCATGCAAATATCTGTATTGGTAAGATTATCTCCAATTATTCCTGATGAATGGCTAAATTATATTATGGCCAGCAGTCCAGTGACTACAAGAGTATTCTTCATTTCCAATCTCTCAAGTGTGGTCTACTCACTTGCCTATGCCTACTTTGGTCATGCTGCGGGGAAAATTGTGCTTTCTGGCGGCGGCATGGATGGATTCAAAGATTCCCCCGGGGGCTCAATTCTGTTAATTATCGGTATAATTGCCTCCATTTTGGCTACAATAGTCGTGGCTAGAGTTACTATGAAAGCCCTAGAATCTAAGGTAGATGTCAATTGAGTAATAATCGTTCAATTTGTATGTAAGATTCCGGTGGCATTGCCATGGCGCAGGGTGAGTTACCGGAGATTTTTGGCTCAGACTGGATACCAAAATCGACATTAGATTTCACTCAACCTCTTCTAGCGATAGCAGCAAGAAGAGAAATTTTGTTATTCGTCACCCAACAACATGATGGCAAGATTTCCCTCGTTGCCGATATTTGGGACCATCTAATCACCTCAGAGCCCAAACAGTTTGAAGGTCCATCATGGTCTAAATTTTCCAAACGATTTATCGACGGCCTAAGCAAAGGTTTAATCTCCCAACTTGATTCTAAAATGGCGGAAGAAAAACAGTCAGAGGTAATCCCTAGAAGAGATGTTGAAACTTATGTTGCCAGAAGAAACACTCACTTTCTTCTTGATATAAAACTCATGTTAAGGCGGCTTGCTCACTACATGTCTGTTACCATAAAACAAAGACTTGATTGGCAAAGTCACATGACTCGAACAAGGTATATGGATGAAGTCTTGAAACAAATTTTCACAGATGGGATTGAAACACCAGATGGCAGCAAATTTGGCGGTAAAGGTTTCCGTTCAACTTGGCAAGAAGCAGTTGTTGCGGTAGCCAGTGGATTGAACATTAATCCTAGTGCAGATTTATCAGCGTCTCCTGGCAACGGCTACGAAGGAGATTTAGTTGCTCCAATGATTCGCGACGTCGGTCTTGCACTGGCAATGGGAGATACACCGCTAAGTGTTATGGCAGCAAATTTGGGCAAGGTTGGTTCCAATCAAAATGGCGGATGGGACAATGCTGGTGGAAGAGATTTACACATCGGAGCATGGCATGTGGGTGTTTTACCTCCCACCGCCCCCCTACCGATTGCTAGTGCTACTATGACTGGATTGGCATTTGCCGCATGGCAGCAGAAGTTAGCGCGTTTTCATGTTGCCTGCATAGGTGAGGGAGCGTCCTCTTCGGGTGAATTTTGGGAAGCGTTGAATTTAGCAGGCACCAGAGGTTTACCAATAACTTACATCTTACAAAATAATCAAATTGCATTGGATACGGAAACCAATAATCAATCAGGGGTCGAAGTTTGGGCAGATAAAGCCTCAGCAATGGGCTTTCCTAGTTGGACAATCGATGGTTCAGATCCAGCCTCATGGTATGCAAGCGTCGCTTGTGCCCGAGAGTTTGCGTTAGAGGGAGGTGGACCAACCCTAATTCATGTGGAAACTATGAGGGGGTGTGGACATGCTCACCATCACGATGATCTATACTTGGGTAGTGAATCTGGAACTCCCCCCGGTTACGTCGATCGTGAGTTATTGGATTATTGGGCGGCAAAAGACCCGATTAAAACCCACCGAGAATTATTGCTAAATCTTGGCGTTAGCGAAGAGGATGTAATTGAGCTGGAAAACCGAGAAAGGCAATTGGTTCAGGCTGATTATGATAGCCTTTTGGCCATGGAATGGCCAAGTCCAGAGACCGTCACCAAAGGAATTACCAGCATCTCTGACGCAGAGTCACATCAAGACCATTTATCTCGACTTTCAAACCCTAACCTTGACTATCAAGAAGCTCGGCTTCCAATAGGGCAATCTACGTTGAATTATGCTGAATCTGGTGGCTGGACTTATGCTAGAGCAATCCAGCAAGCCATGGTTGACATTGCCAATAGATATGGGGACGATTGCGTATTTATTGGTGAAGATATGGAAGTCGCTGGGGCATTTGGGATGAATATCGCATTGAAAAATGCCGGACATCATGAAAAATTAATTGATATGCCATTGTGTGAGGCTATTATCGTTCATACTGGTACTGGTGCAGCATTGTCGGGAATGCGGCCGATGGTCGAAATTCAATTTGGTGGATTTGCCGCACTTGGATTTAATGCATTGATTAACAATGCAGCAATGTTACGTTGGCGATGGGGAGCAGATTGCCCTATGACAATTCGTATCCCACTAGGGGCAAAAACTAGGTCAGGTCCATTCCATGCTAACATGATTGAATCATGGTTTGCTAATGATCCAGGAATTATTGTTTTGGCACCAGCAACTCCTCAAGATGCTTATGATTTATTAGTCGAGGCTGCAGAGATACCTGACCCTGTAATTATGCTGGAACATATTGGTTTGTATGGTTTGCGAGGTGGATTAACTGGATGGGGTCAAAATATTAACCAAAAAGTGGATACAAAGAGTGTTGCAACAGCTATTGAGTCAAACGAACGTTACAAGGTTGGTAAGGCTTCAGTGGTAAGGGGTGGTCGTGATATCACATTGATTACTTGGGGGGCAATGCTACATATTGCTCAACAAGCAGCAGATATTCTAAGTGAACAAGGTATTGAAATCGAAATAATCGACTTGAGAACAATAATTCCATTTGATGCACAAACATGTATTGATTCAGTCATGAGAACTGGTAGATTGGTAATCTTACAAGAAGGACAGTGGAGCGGCGGGCTTGGCCACACAATTCAAAGTCGAATCTTAGAATCTTGTTTTTATTCATTGGAATCAGCACCTTGCGTTATCGGCGCTTTGGATACTCCTGTGCCGTTTTCTCCACCTCTAGAAAACCATACTTTACCATCTCTAGAACATGTGATTGACATTTTAAAGGTGTCCTTTAATGACTGATTTTGTTATTTATAAACCCAATTTAATCTTGGGTTTTTTTGTTAGGGTTTCGTTCATTTACCAGTTGCCCTTGGCCAAATCATGGGCGACTACAGCATAGCAATACTTCCGGGCGACGGGACTGGGAGGGAAGTCGCCATAGAAGCCTCAAAAATCCTCAACACAATTTCTGATAAAACTAATATTGGATTTGACTTAACCGAAATTGCATGTGGAGGACAACTATACAAAGAAACCGGCAAAGAATGGGCAGAAGGTTCATTTGAATTTTGTCGTGATGAATCAGACGCAATCTTCCTTGGAGCAATCGGTCACCCGGGTGCATTTCTACCTAACGGTGACCTTGCGGGAGGTTCGGTAATTCTAGGACTTCGAAGTGGTTTAGACTTGTATGCAAATGTTCGGCCAGTCAAACTTTTCAATGGGGTTATGCACAAAGTCCACGGCAAATTTAGACAAATATGGGAGCCAGAAATGGTAGATATGACCATTTTGCGAGAAAACACCGAAGGATTATACCATTCACTGCTAAAAAGAGCGTCTAATAGAGCTCAAGGGCTAGAAGATTATGTGGTCCCAGAAGTTGAATTTCCTGATTTACAAGGCGAGGTTGTATACGATCCAAGACCTATTTCTTCTCATGGTACTGAGCGACTGGTTAGAATGGGTTTTGAAATCTGTAAAACACGTAATGGAGCACCTTTAGACGGCGTAAGTAGAGTTTCGTGCATCGACAAAAGTAACGTAACTAGAGGCTGTCAACTATTTCGTAGAACGTTTGATCAAGTTGCTGCAAATTACACTGGTATCTCAACAGATTACGGATACATAGACGCATTTACTCAATGGTTAACAAGAACTCCAGAACACTACGACGTAGTTGTTACATCAAACATGTTTGGGGATATTGCGACCGATCTTGCAGCTGTATTACAAGGCGGAATGGGTATGGCTGGTTCAGGTAATATTGGCGATAAACATGCCTTCTTCGAACCAGTTCACGGCTCATCACCAAAATATGCAGGCATGAACAAAGTAAATCCAATAGCATCTATTAATTCAGTACAGATGATGATGGATTGGCTTGGCAGGAAAAATGGCAGCCAAGAATTACTTGATGTTGCTTCATCAATTGAAACATGTGTTGCTCAACATCTAGCAGAGGGTAAACATCTGACCTATGACTTAGGTGGCGATTCATCATGTAGCCAAGTTGGGGATTTGATTGCCAACAGGTTGGCAAAAACACTATCTGAGAATTAATCAGAACTTTTTTGGTGTGATATTTACTGCTGATGTGTTCTCTAAATCAATTTCTTCATCCTCATTCTCATCTTCTTCCAAGGTGACTTTAACTTCATTAGATGGAGTTGCCTCGTTATTGGTCTTTGTTTGTAATTTTTGGATTTGTTTTTGTAGGAGTTCAAACTCTATCTCAAGGTCGTCCATTTCATCTCTAACAGTCTCTATTTTAGAGTGAATTCTTGAAGCGAGCTTGTTTAGTTTACGCATGATTCGCTTCTCTGACATAGCCTTGCCCAAATCAATCTATCTTTTGAATACATTGCCAGTAAAATTTCACTGATTATTGCTAACTTTTGTTTTTACTAGATATGCTGCTAAACAAGAACCGAAAATTGTTGAAATCAGATAAATTGGAATGACGCTTATTGAATTTGAGATTAAATTTGGACCCAGTGTCCTTGCTGGATTCATTGAAGCACCGGTATAGGTGCCAAAAACAAATGCTAAACAGGCAACTACTGAACCAACAACCAAGGCGACAGCTAAATCATTATCAGTTCTAAAAATGGTTAGATATATGCTCATCATTAAAATAAACGTGATTAGGATTTCAATCCCAATGCCCGAGCTGGTATCTACTGAAAACTCAGTTGCACCAAAATCACCGACTAAAAAAGCTGCTATTATGCCACCAGTAAATTGAGCAATTAAGTACGGAATCAACATTTTTCTCTCGAGCTGGCCGGTGATTGAAAAAGCGATTGAAACAGCCGGATTAATGTGTGCGCCACTATATTTTCTAGAACTCAAAATCACCATAAAAACGGCAAAACCAAACGAACAAGAAATTACTGCTGGTGAATAGCCAGCTTTTATTGAATAGCATCCAATAAATACCATCACAAAAGTTCCTATCAACTCGGATAAGAATTCAGTGCGCATGTTTTGTCCCAATTCAAGAAGGTTAATTAATTTATCCTATATAATATCCGAATCATAATGGTGAATAAGTCACACAAGTTGGCTAGGCCATGGGGCGGGGAAATAAGTTGATGGGGATTCCTCAACTTCTACAATTCAATACCCTTTTGATGTTAGCAGCCCTCTTCCTAGCTATCATTGCCAGTCAAGTGTTGTCAGCCAACTTTGGAGGGAATGGGATATTGTTTTCAGTTTTCATATTAGCATTAGCTTTAGGATTACTAGTGGTTTCGGCAGATTTTTTTATTGAAGGAGCCAAAGGATTAGCCCGCAGAGGTGGTATACCAGAGGTAGTTATTGGGTTGACAATTGTGTCAATTGGTACATCACTTCCCGAGATTCTAGTAACTTCTACTTCGGCATTGAACGTAGATAAAAATCCCGAGGTAGCAGATTTTGCTATTGGCGGCATACTTGGCTCTGTATTGGTTCAAATAACCTTGATTTTGGGCTTTGTTGCGCTTGCTAAGGGCTTGAAGATAAGACCGTCTTGGCTAAAAAGAGACGGCTTGATAATGATGTTATCTTTGTTGCTGATGGCATTATTCCTAATCACTGATAAAGGAATAACTAGAGTTGAAGGATTTATACTATCAACGCTTTACATCACCTATATTTCATGGCTGCTTTACAACCGCAAGGAAATAATGGATAAAGATGGGGGTAATGACGCTGAGAATATTGACATGTCTAGTTTATCATGGTCTGGTGCCGCATATTGTGTTATGGTGATTATTGGTCTTGCTCTAGCAGTATTTGCAGCCCACCATTTGGTGGTCAACGCTAGTGATTTGGCTTATGAAATGAATATTCCCCACTCAATTATAGGTACAGTTGTATCGGGGCTAGGAACCTCTCTACCTGAATTAACGATTGCTTTTATGGCTGCTAAAAGAAGTCAAGGGGTTGCCATTGGGACACTAATTGGCTCAAATATAACAGATCCACTTTTGTCAATTGGAATCGCATCAATGGTTCATCCGCTTTACTTAACCGATGCCGGTTCTGACATGATCATGCTAGTAATATTACCAGCAACCATAATCAGTACCGGAATTGCTTTATTGTTGATGAGAACTTCTTATGAATTTAAGAAATGGGAAGGGATTACCTTAATTGTGGTGTATTTCATATTCTTAGCCGTTTGTGAATATTTTAGAAGAGCCGGTTTCTAAACCATGAAATCTTAACCCTTAGCCTCCTCGGAGTATCATGGTCAACTTCCAACTTGATGAAATGCAAGAAGGTTTGAAAGAATTAGCCCATGATTTTGCTGTCGATGAAATTAGGCCAAAGGCAGAACATTGGGACGCAGAATCTGAGTATCCCAAAGATGCCATCACTGCAGCCCATGAGATGGGTATTCTAAATTTACATATTCCCGAAAAGTATGGCGGCTTGGGATTGGGTTGTATGGAAGAGGTTCTAGTTAACGAGGAATTGGCATGGGGTGACCCTGGGTTTGCAACAGCTGCTTATGCTACAGCACTAGCGTGTGCACCACTAATTACCGGTGCTACCGAAGAGCAAAAGGAGATTTGGCTCAGAAGAGTCGCTGAGGAAGGTCATCTGGCATCTTATGCAGTTACTGAACCTGGAGCCGGTTCAGATGTTGCTGCTTGTAAAACCACTGCCACCCTTGATGGAGATGAATATGTCATCAATGGTGAGAAAATGTGGATTACTGGTGCTGGTTATTCTGATTTTTTCTTTGTTTTAGCAAAAACCGACATCGATGCAGGATATCGTGGCATGTCTGGATTTATTGTTGAGAAAGACGCTGAAGGTTTTTCACTGGGCAAAAAAGAATCTAACATGGGCCAGAGATGTTCTGATACAAGGTCAATTGTCTTTGATAATGTTCGTGTTGACAAGAACCAATTGGTTGGTGGAAGTGAATCTGGTGGGTGGATGAATGCAATGAAGGCGTTTGATGTTAGTCGACCAAATATTGCCGCTCACGCAACAGGACTTGCAAGAGCATCCTACGAGCATGCATTACAATATTCAAACGAGCGAACGACATTTGGCAAACCATTGCACCAGCATCAAGCGATTCAATTCATGCTTGCAGATATGAAAACTAAGATTGAAGCATCTCGTATGCTAACCTGGAAATCTGCATTTGAATCTGATAACGGTATAAGGAATACGGAATCAGCAGCTCACGCAAAGCGCTTTGCTGCAGATACGGCAATGGAAGTATCTACCGATGCCGTTCAAGTGTTTGGTGGCTATGGTTACTCAGAGGAGTATCCAGTTGCAAGATTAATGCGAGCAGCAAAAGTAATGCAGATCTATGAAGGTTCATCTCAAGT
>QXXX01000025.1:0-516 GCA_009887195.1 Candidatus Poseidoniales archaeon
TTAGATGATGTAATAAAAAATAAGCCTCTGGTTGCAAATGCTGGTAATGATATGACTTATGACTCCGGGGATGACGATTTCGCAGTAATACTTCTTGATGGTACAGCCACTACTAACCAGCAAGGAAAAATAATCAAATGGTCTTGGACAGATGATACTGGAAGAGAAATTTCAACACTTACCAAATTTAGGGCCAAACTTAGTGTCGGAATGTATCGTTTTGAATTAAGAGTCAGTGATTTAGAAGGTAATTCAACCGCAGACTCTGTGCAAATTGAGGTGGTTTAATTGCTTAATAATGACTTATGGATCGAGTCTTTCGTTGTTGGTGCTTTAGCGATGAGATGTTCTGTTGTGACTGACTTGAAAACCGGAGATACCGTAATAATTGACGGCGGTTCTGAAACTGAAAGAATAATATCTTGGATTGAAGATTTTTCTGGCCAGGGGCCGGATTGGTCTAATGGTCCAAGTAGCATTGAGGCCATGCAATCTTTTGGGCTATCGAAAAGAAAA
>QXXX01000025.1:526-10772 GCA_009887195.1 Candidatus Poseidoniales archaeon
ACATTTTGACCATTCCGGGGAGATACCATATTTGCTTGAAAAGTATCATGTAAGTTGGTACTTGCATCCCGAGGATGATTACTTGCAGTCGCTGGCCCAATCTTCCGCCCAGCGTTGGGGATTCAATTTACCAACACCAGCGATAGCAGATAAACAACTTGAAGATAATATGACATTAGAACTTGGTTCCCTCACATTTGAGATATATCATACACCTGGGCACACACTTGGTGGTTGTTGTATCGAGGTTAAGGTTGAAGACGGCCCTAATCACTTGTTTGCTGGAGATACACTATTTGCCGGGTCTGTTGGAAGAACAGATTTACCATTTTCTGGTGGAGATTTCAACCTACTATCTCATTCAGTCATTACTAAATTATGGCCCTTGGAAGGAAACACAGTAGTTTATCCGGGGCATGGTCCAATGACGACTATCGGCGTAGAGAAATCAACCAACCCATTTGTTGGTGTACAAAGTGCAGCATTTGCAGAGTTTAATTAAACTCATGAAAGCATATTGGACAGGGCACTGCTCAATACCGGTAATGCCTCTTCCCAAGTTGAAACTATTCCATAGTCTGCATATTGGAAAATAGGTGCATCAGCATCTTTGTTAATTGCTACAATATATTTTGAGGATCGCATTCCAGCAAGGTGTTGAATTGCTCCAGATATCCCAACTGCGATGTAGAGATTTGGATTAACAGTCTTTCCAGTCTGTCCAACTTGCATAGAATGAGGGATATCATCCCAAGTATCAACAGCAGCTCTTGAAGCACCAACAGCAGCGCCTAAAGTATCTGCAATTGCCTCTAGATGGGAGAAATTATCTGGGGACCCCATTCCTCTTCCTCCAGAAATAATGATGTTTGCTTCAGATACGTCTAACCTTGTGGACGCTCTTTCGACTAATTCTTTTACTGCTGTAGCTAAGTCTCCTGAAGCGTCGATAACTTGTATATCACAAGAACCATCGTTGCTTACTCCTGGAAATACGTTTGGTCGAATACTAACTACAACATTGCCGTTTATTGCGACCTTTTCAATAGCTTTACCGGAATATATTGGGGTAGACAAGGTGGTTCCATCGATGGAGATTACATCTTGAACTACTGAAACATTTCTTCTTGCGGCAATTCTTGCTGCTAAGTCTTTGGATTGTGCTGAGGCAGCAGTGACAATTATTCCTTGTGGAGCAACAGAATCCAATGCTTGTGCCCAACCTGCTGCATCATAATTAGTAAAAACTGATGATTTAGCCGCAATTATTTTTCCTACTCCTGAAATATTACTTACTTGATCTGCTAAACTTGAATCTGTACAAGGTATCACGAGAGTGCAATTTGACCCCAAATTATTAGCTGCACTGATTAGTTCATTTGTTGTTGGGCTTACTTTTCCTTTGTTAATTTCTGCTATAACTACTGTGTCTGTCATAATTTCACCTCAAATAATGTTTGCTTCTTCTCTGAGTAACTGGACAACAGTTTCAGCTGATTGCCCACCTTCGAATTTCTTACCAGCGGGTTTGTCAGCCGGCATAGTTTGAGAAACAACTGTAACATTAGAAGGATTTGGACTGACACTTTTGACATCTACTTGCGCTCTTTTTGCCATCATTATGCCTTTGACATTTGGCTTTCTCACTTTTATGGAGCCTTTGTCGCAACTCACAACTAGTGGTGCTGAGACATTGATAATTGCGTTACCACCTTCTGCAGGGACAGTCACAGTCATACCATCAGTAAATTGGATATCAGTTACATTTGATACCGATGCCCACCCTAATTTTTCAGCAACACCAGGACCAGTTGAACCAGATCCAGTGTCTGCTGAGGATTTACCGCAGTATACAACCTCATATCCATCTTGAGAGATTACTCCAGAAATGACGGTCTGAAAGGCATTTGAATCCATATATTCGGTACAGTCTAGGCGAACAATTTCATCAACTCCGATTGCTTTTGCATCTTTCAATACTTTATCAGCGGAGTTTCCGCCAACAGTGATAGCGGTTACAGTACCTCCAACAGCCTCCTTGTGTAACAGGGCGTTTTCTACTGCAAATTCATCAAATGGACTCATGACCATCTTTACACTTGATAAATCGACTCTGTCGTTAGAAATTTGTATTTTTGAATTTGTATCCGGTACTTGCTTAACGAGTACTGCTATTTTCACCATAGTATCACCAATGACCTCTCCTGTGGGATTCAATTGATGAACATTTGTATCCGCAGATTTTTTGATTTAGTACGAAGAAACTAATTTCTAATTACTTTCTTTGAATTATTTCATTGACCCTTTCCAATAAATCAGGCTTTTCCTCAAAGTGTTTAGCAACAGTGCTTAAACCTCGTGAAATTCCGTCTGCAACGCCTAATTTAGCGTCTAAGGGGTGTAATTCTCCAGATTTCACAGCACTCTTGAATTCCTCTAGAGTTTGCCATGTCGAAGGTTGACCAAATTTAGGATTTGGCGTCACTAATATCTCTCCGAATTCAGGTAGCACTATATGCTCTGCAAGTTCATATATTGGGGAGTTATCATCGTCAGGATCTAAGTAAGCATGCTTCTGCATTTTCTTTCTTAGTGATTTAGTATTATCATGGATTAGTATCGCTCCATTAGGATCTGATTTGCTCATTTTGTGATCAAAACTTTCCATTCTTGAACCACTTGATTTCAATGAAGAGATAATTGGGGTATGAAGGCATGTTGCCTTTTTCCAGCCGTATTTACTTGCCACGTCGCGCATAAACATATGGGCTTTTCTTTGGTCCATCCCACCAATGGCAATGTCAATTTCTAATTCAAAAATATCACTGGCTTGCATTGCAGGGTAGAAGAACTTCGATAAATCATGGTCAGATGAAACTTCATCTCGGCCCATTATGGTAAATGTCTTTCTTACCATCGCTAAGGTGGCTCCTTTGGAACATCTTAAAACGCGTGCCCAATAATCGCCAGAATCCATTAATGTAGAAGCCCAACTAAATCTTAGTTCTCCTGGACCATCACCTTCAGGCGGATAATCTAGCAACGCTCTGAAAGTTTCTTCCATGTAATTAGCAGTCAATTGAATGTCTGCCATATTGCCGCTGAATTTGTCATTTATCCACGCATGCCAATCAGCCAGAAAAATCAATACATTTACGTCGGCATCGAGCATTCTTTTCAGCTGCAGTGATAGTACCTTCCAACCAATGTGTGCTTTTCCAGATGGTTCAAATCCAACATAACACCTAATAATTCCATCACCGGCGGTGCTTGTATTATCAGCAATACAATCTACTAAGTGTTCTAATCCTACAGTTTCCTCAACTGAACCAATTATCTTGTGAACTCTAGAGATTTGTTCTCCACTTAACTCTGCTAGCCTAGGGCACTTTTCTTGATATTGAATCATCATTTGTTCAATATCCATAATTTACACCTCAAAATAAGTCATTGAGTTTCTTTACTTTACCTTCTGAAGGAGCATCACCAGCTTCAATCATCGACTCAAGTTCTGCAATCATGCCAAGGGCCTTATCTCTCAATTCATCAGTAAGTTTAGAACTCATTTTCATTGATTTGTGAGCCATCTTGATAGCGCCTTTAGCCTTGGAGAATTTCTTTGCTTCTTCTTTTGCTTTATCGCCTCTTTGTTTAGCGTTATAACCAGTAGCCTCGTCTAAAAAACCAGACCATCTTTTCCTTGACTCCATGGCCTTTTCCCGGCCGCCATCGGCGGAAAGGAATTCACTTAGTGAGTCACCTTTCAATTGGTCTACATCCATTGATAATTTTCCATCTTCGCTGTAATTGCCGCTAACCATGTTCAAAATGCCAAAAGATGCGGTAAATATCCCTTCAGCATTTGCTGAAACATCATCGAAATATTGGGTCGCTAACTTTGCAAGACCTGCATTTCCACCCATTTGTTTAACCAATCCACGCTTAACAGAAAATTTCTCCATATTGCAAGGCAAAACACCATTGAACATAAGGCTCACCGTTGAAACTCTTCGAAGCGAAATATTTTGATTGAGCAGTTTATGGAACAAAATATGCGAGTTAGAAGTACAATGTGCATATTCATGCTTTTGATTCTATTAATGCCAACTATTCTGGCTGAAGATAATAATGTGAATTTGACGCTAGAATCATCAATAACTGATGATGATGCGGGTATTACTAGCGCAGAAGTATCCCCAAACCAAAAAACTGTGCTTATCGTAGGGCTAGATGGATTTGCCCATTTAATCTCTGCAAATAATCCTGGGGACAGATCTTTAGACATTGAACTAAATAGCGGCAGACAGAATCACTTCAACGACGTTGCCTGGCATCCAAGGGGAGAAGCTGCGTTGATTGCCGGAGATTTGGGAACGGCAATGAGGTATGAAAAAGTCGACCATGGCATTACTGTTGTTAACGGAACTGGAGCGGTCCTAGGTAGGAATCTAACTTCTGTTGATTGGCGTAGTGCTGGAGATTACTCTTACTTTGGAGCAGAAGATGGTTCTTTGTGGCGATTCTCCGAAGGAACAGGCTTTCTGCTACTAGATACTGTAAATTCAGAAATAACAGGTATAGCTTGTCACAAGAATTACGACATGTGTGTCGTTTCTACTCTTGCAGATGGTCTGGGTGTCATTGGACAAACTCACAATATTTCATGGTTAAGCGGGACTAAAACTGATACTTGGGTAGATGTAGATTGCCCAGATCCACAACTAAACGAGTGTGTAGCATATGGTAGCGGATTAAGATTAATTCCAATTTTACTGAACACGATAGATCATTCTAAATCCGATACAGGGGAACTCGTACAATATCCAAGCCTAACTGGTGATTTCATTGCGACTTCGCCTGGTTATGGGAGTAGCTCAATAATTCAAATTGCTCCATTTGCCACTGTGAGATATGACTCGCTGGAAAATATTGCAAAAGTGCAAATCTCCTCTGAACAAATGCTTGAATGGGATTCTGTTATCGCTGGCCGTCAGATAGCCCATGTGTGGGAAACAGGCTTTGATAATGGATATATGATAACCACCAATGGTAATGTAATATCTTTCGAACCAATGCTTGTTGAAATTGACAATACGATATTGACAACAATAATTCTAATTGCAGTTACTGTTTCAGTGCCCGGTGTTATACTTGGATTAATTTACATGAGTAGTCCGTCGCTGCAAAAAAAATATCTTAGTTTTAGAAAGAAAAGCCGCAGGAATAAATCAAAGAAAAATAGTTAGGTTCTAAAAGCGCCTATGGTACGCTAAGATTGGGGAGAACATATGGAACCATTCGAGGGTCTCGATTTTTACGACATAGAAAGTTTACTTACTGAAGAAGAGATAATGGTCCGCGACATGGTCAGAGCATGGGTTGATGAGGAAGTAATTCCAAACATCGAACATGCATGCGAAAAAGGCATATTTCCAGATGAATGGCGTGTGGCGCTAGGGGAAATGGGAGTATTAGGTGCGCCATTGAAAGGATACGGCTGCCCAGGATTGTCATATGTTGCCTACGGTTTGATATGTCAAGAACTGGAACGTGGAGATTCAGGTCTTCGCTCATTTGCCTCAGTTCAAGGTTCTCTTGCTATGTATCCAATTTGGGATTTTGGTAGCGAAGAACAAAAAAATCACTACCTACCAAAGATGGCCTCGGGTGAAATGGTTGGTTGTTTCGGTCTTACTGAACCAGATTATGGTTCCAATCCAGGAGATATGATTACTAAAGCTGAAGACAAGGGTGATCATTACCTCTTGAATGGTGCAAAGATGTGGATCACCAATGGTACAATTGCCGATGTGGCTGTTGTCTGGGCCAAATTAGATGGCGTCATTAAAGGATTCATCGTCGAAAAAGGTGATGAAGGTTTCACTGCCCCTGAAATGAAAGGAAAACATTCTCTAAAGGCTTCAGTAACCAGCGAATTAGTATTTCAAGATTGTAAAATACCCAAAGATCGAATTCTACCAGGAGTAAAGGGTCTTAGAGGTCCATTTTCTTGCCTTAACAATGCAAGGTTTGGAATCTCATGGGGTGCTTTAGGTGCTGCAATGGCTTGTTTCCACAGTGCCAAGACATATTCGTTGTCAAGAATACAGTTTGATATTCCAATCGCTTCCTATCAATTGGTTCAAAACAAGTTAGCTTGGATGTTGAGAGAGATTACTAAAGGTCAATTATTGGCTTACCATCTAGGCAAGAAAAAGGATGATGGGACTTGGTTTAATGAACAAATTTCTTTAGCAAAAATGAATAATGTCGATATCGCACTTGAGATTGCAAGGGTTGCTAGGGATATACATGGAGCTAATGGAATCCTAGATGAGTACCCTGTTATGAGGCACATGGCAAATCTAGAGTCTGTTAAAACCTATGAGGGAACTCATGATATTCATAATCTAATCATTGGTAGATATATCACAGGAATTCAAGCATTCACTAGACAAGTTTGAAATTAATCAAACTGATGGAAGTAGCCCAATCTTGGCTAATCCATTCCAAACAGGATCCAAAAATCTTGGAAGAATCCTATGCCTAACGTAGACTGCTGCTGCTAAACTCATTTTCTGCAATTTGTTCAATTTTACTCTCTTGGTAAATACATCACCTTGCTCTTTTTCGATTTGACGGAGAATTTTATCATAAAATGCAATCATTGCGGCTGGAGAATATCTTGTTCTTCTAGGTAGCAAGGGTAGTAATTGTCGAGCCTCTTCCAAATAGGTCCTTGCTCTTTTTGCGTAATGATAGCAATATGGTTCCCAAGTTTTGTTAAGTACAACTTTACCATCAAGTTCCTTTTCCTGAATGCCGTTCTTTTCCAATTCATCTAATGGCAGATAAACACGATCTCTTTCGATATCTTCACCAACATCTCTCAAAACATTGGTCAATTGCATGAAAATGCCCCATGATTCGGCATACTTCTTTGCTTTAGGGTCACTATATCCATATATTTCAATGCACATTAACCCAACAACGGAAGCGACTCTGTAACAGTAGTCATATAGCTCGTCAAAAGTTCGATAGCGGTTGTTATACAAATCATCCTCCATTCCAGAGATCAAGTCATCAAATACACTTCTTGAGATTTTATATCGGTCGACAGTATCTTTCAAGGCGAGGAACACAGGGTCTGTTGAATAAACATCAGAATAGCATGTTGAAAGTTTTTTTCTGAAGAAAAATAATTGAGTAATTTTGTTAAGATATGATTCTTCGTCCAAAATAGTTCCACGGTTTTGTAAAGATTCTAGTTGTTCTCTGTAAGCGACAGCCTCTGGGTCAGTCTGTCCGTTACTGCCTGGAAATCTATCGGCCCAGTCGCCGTCAGCAATGTCATCTGCTCTTCGACAAAATGCGTAAACTGCACACATGGCTAGTCTTTGTTCATCTGGCAAATACTTGAATGAATGATAAAAATTACCGGCTTCTTGCATAGTCAGTTTTTCACAGTACTGATAAGCTAGTTTGAGCAATTCTTGGGGAGGTTTTTCTGACCAAATCGGGGCATCTAAGTTTTCGAATGGGTCAACAAGTTCATTTTTGTCAACTAATCCAATGAAGGCAACACCTTCACGTAATGCTTCCATTGCGGTTACGCTAACCGCTTTTACTGCATCTTTTGCAAGCATTACACCAGCACGAAGTCTATCTAGAGTAGTTATTTTTTCTACTTGTTCTTCGGAAATCCTACTATTTGCGCTTCCCTTGAGCGGGAATAACAAGTCGAGAGGTTTCCGTCGTTCCAACATCCCTATCAAATACCTGTATGACTACTCCTTTTTGATTGCTTTGTAAAATAGCATCATTCAACAATCACGATTTTAAGCCTTTCAAAATGGCTCTTTTCCATTCTAGTAGTCGTAGTAAGTATGAACTAACAAACTATAAATTACTTACTTGCGGAATCTTTATTTTTTTCCAAAAGTCTTCTTACTCCACCAGGTATAATCAGTGCTCGTAATAATTTCCTTGCATAAGATTTAATCTCATCTCTAGTGACTTTAATTCGGTCAGCAGAATCGAGTATATTCCCGTCTCTAAGGAGAGTGACAGTTCTTTGCCCAATTAAAACTGGTAGCATACATGAAGCCTTGAGTCTAAATTGGGTTTCAGGGATCATCTTGATATATTCTATTGCGGCATCAAGATGTTCATTTGTTAAATCTAAATAATCATCATATAATGGCCTAAATTTCTCAATGTTACTTGGTGAAAGTAAATCTTCTGGTTCCATTTGATGCTTTGTCAATTCTTGTATAGGGATATAACATCTTCCAAATCGTAAATCTTCAGGGATGTCACGCAGGATGTTGATCATTTGTAGTGCTTTACCAAATCTTATGCCTTTTTCATAAAATTCATCTTCTTGTTCAGGAGGTATTGATATTACGTGGGCAAGTGACATTTTTGTCCAAAAAACCCCGACGCATCCTGCGACTCTAAATGTATAGTCATCCAATTCTGCATTGTCGTTGAGTGCAGATATATTTCCATCTTCATTGGCGGGTCCAAATCTCTCTAAATCTAGAATCTGACCACCTACAATAATGTCTAGACATTCTAGCATTCTTTCCCTGTCCCCTTCAGTGTAAACTTGTAATCCCTCAACGACATTTTCTACATTACGAAGAAGTTCACCTTCATTGGGGTTATCCTGGATTTCTGCAAGACCAGAAAAGTCGGGTAATGTGCCGGCTTTCCCTTGGGCAAAATCATTGTAGTTGCGCAGCAATCTAAGAAGTTCTTCTGTATCGCCGTGTTTGGAATCAGCAATCGTATCTGCGACTCTTGCCAAAAGGTAAAGCAGACCTATTTGCCCACGAACTTTCTTTGGTAGATATTTGAGTGTAGGATAAAAAGATCTTGAAGTGGATTTAAGCAAATTATCGATCTTGTCATTGATAAGTACCGACAATTAATCCCCTCAAGCAACTCCAATGGTTATTTGTTTTTGAGGCTGTGGTCGAATAGGTCATTTCTATGGATATTTTCGGTACTGATAATTAACGTATTATTGGGCTGTAAATTAGTTAATGCTTTAGGCATTGAGTAACTCCGAAAGAGTAGAGGGGACGCTAATGGATTGTATGTCGTGTGGTGAGCACATACCTGATGACAGTATTTTCTGTCCTGAATGTGGCGCAAGACAAGACTTATCCAGAGCAGGTGGTTTTACTGCACCAAACTCCGTTGGACTTGCTGGCCAAGAGGTAACCGGTGGACGCAGCTTTGGTGTTGTCTCTGGAGAGGCAATTAGGCAGCAACGAGAGATGTCGGTTAGTGACCCTAATGCAATTTCTCCTGAACTCATGAGGCAGATTGCTCAAGGAATGCAAAACCAACAAAACATTCCCCCTGTTGGTAATTTTCCACCTCAAGGATTCCAAAATCAGACAAATAATCCTAATCAAATCCCAAGGAATGATTTAGGTAATATGGGACAAAATATGCCAAATGTAACCCCTATGGGTCAATCATCTTCTCCTACAGACGAGATGGTTGACAGATTGGCACAGGCAGAAAAAGCCATGAAGACTGAAAGAAGAAGTCAGTGGCTGAATATGAACCAAGCCTCTGCTTCCAATGTTTTATCTTCCCTTGGTGCAGATTTACCCGCTCACTTGAGAAATGAGAAAAACGCTGCTCAGGAAATCCTGACAGGAGCTCTAGGTGGTCAAAAAGAGGCGCCTAATGATGCATTTTTGCGAAGAATGTGTGAAGTTGCGGTAAGGAGAGTTGCAAGAAAACGCGGAGTTGCAGTTGAAACACCACAGGCAAAATTAGCAGGTGATATATTAACTGTTAACATAACTTATATTGACGATGGCAGGGTGCTAGATTCGCCTGAAGATTTGACGCAAGCCTTTGAACATGCTATTCAGACAGAAGTTGCTTTGAAAGGTTTTGATTATGTTTCTGAAATAAGTCTATTCCGTTCCAAAGACGGCGAGGTTGAGAATCTATCTGAAGAAGATGAAGATGATGAAGAAATGTTTGCTTGCGAAATCTGTGATGGTTTGGTAAAAGAAAGTGATTCTAAATGTCCACACTGTGGTGCAGTATTCGAAGATGACGATGATTTTGAAGAATCCAGCCCGCAACAAGCGCCAAGTTCTCCTTCTAGAGGAGGTCAGCCGAGAGTTCCAACAAGAGGCGGTCCTCCCGGTGGTCCATCACGAGGCGGTCCTCCAGGTGGTCCATCACGAGGCGGTCCTCCAGGCGGTCCATC
>QXXX01000025.1:10872-14067 GCA_009887195.1 Candidatus Poseidoniales archaeon
GGTCCATCACGAGGCGGTCCTCCAGGCGGTCCATCTAGAAGTCCAGGAAGATCACCTCCATCAAAATCTCCACCAAGTAAGAAACCGGGATCATCCGATGGCCCATCAAGAGGACCACCCGGTGGTCCAAAAGGCGGCCCTCCAAAGGGCCCTAAACGTGGTCCTCCTAGATGACGAGGGTTATTTTTGCGCACTGAAAATTTACCAAAATTTGGGGCCATAAAATTTAATGGAAAATTAAGACCCTCCCAGATTGCAGCCGCATCTATAATTGAACCAGAACTAGACCAACAAGGTAAGCACTTGCATATAGTTGCTCCACCGGGTTCAGGAAAAACAGTGCTAGGTCTTTATGTATGGTCAGATTTGGTAAGAAAACCAACTTTAGTGCTGTCTCCTAATTCAGCAATTCAAGCACAATGGGCAGCACGCACTGATCTTTTTGATTTGGATGGGAAAGATGAATTTATCTCTACCGATCCAGAAAATCCAGGTTTATTGACCAGTCTTACATATCAATCTATTACCATGCCAAAGCGTGGTGGTGATTCTTTAGATGATTCTGCCATCGAACTTTGGATAAAATCATTAATTGCTAAAAAAGAAGCAATCGATGATGAATCTGCTCTTGCTTGGATAGATGATTTAAGAACCAAAAATAGCAAATATTTTGATGACAGGATATCAGTCTATAGAAAAAAGGTGAGAGACGATCTTGCTCAACATGGTAACGCTCTATGGACTCTAAGTGAATCATCAAGAAAAACCTTAGAACGATTAAAAGATGTTGGTATTGGTTTGATAATATTAGATGAGTGTCATCATTTACTACACCACTGGGGTAGAGTTCTTACAGAGGTAAGAGAATATTTCGATAATCCAATTGTTCTTGGATTAACTGCAACACCACCTGATTTTGATCATTATGATGAAATTGATTCTGTAAGATATCAAGAATTCTTTGGAGAGATTGACTATGAAGTGCCTGTTCCGGCGTTAGTAAGGGATTCAAATCTAGCTCCTTACCAAGACCTCGCTTATTTTGTTAGACCATCTCAACATGAACTAAATTACGTCTCACAGGTTGATGAAGAGTTTAAGCTTCTTCTAGAAGAATTACACATAAAAGAGGAGTATGATAATGCAACACTTCCGCTTGATAAATGGGTTTTCCAAGCATTAGATGAGAGAAAAACTCCGGGTGGAAAACAAGAAGGTTGGGATGACTTCAACAAAAAATACCCCACTTTTGCTAATGCAGCAAGAATGTTTTTGATGAGTTCAAATCAACAATTACCAACCAATGTACCTAAACCGGCTAATTTCACAATAGATGATTTTCAAAATAAGTTGGCTATATTACGACCAGTCTTAGACAGATATGTTAGGCATGGTCTAAGAAGGTCTGATAATGAAAAAGACCATGAAAAAGCAGAGTTAGTCACTCAAAGATTACGTATGCTGGGTACCCAAATAACAGAAACAGGAATCCGTCCATGTGCTTCTCCTGTTGGTAGAATAATGGCTTATGCTTCATCAAAGACTACAGCGCTTTCAGACATAATTTCTACTGAAATGCAAGCACTAGGTGGTGATATTAGAGCAGTAATTATCACAGATTTTGAAAAGACTTCTGCAACAACCTTAGTAGAGGGAGTAATGGATGAAGAAGCGGGTGGTGCTATTGCTGCATTTAGGCAGGCAATAAGTTGCGACAACTTAGATTTACTCAATCCAATTTTAATGACTGGAAGTACAGTATTAGTTGATGATGACTTAGTTGAAAAATTCCTACAGCATGCTAATTCATGGATTGCTGAAAGGGAGTTAAAGATTGAATTACTTGAACAAGAAATTGATGGTTACCATCAAATAATTGGTAGAGGTAAAGATTGGAAACCCCGGTATTATTCATTGATGATAACACAATTTTTTCAGGATGGTTTGACTAAGTGTTTGATTGGTACCAGAGGATTATTAGGAGAAGGCTGGGATGCATCACGAATCAACGTACTAATCGATCTAACAACTGTTACTACCAGCATGAGTATCAATCAACTGAGGGGTCGCTCAATAAGATTAGATAAAAACTGGCCGGAAAAAGTTGCCAATAATTGGGACATAGTTTGTTTAGCCGAAGAGTTCACCAATGGCTTTGCTGATTATGATCGTTTCAAGAAAAAACATAAGCAATTGTATGGTGTTTGTGATGATGGTGCAATTGAGAAAGGGGTTGGTCATGTTCATGCTGCCTTCACTGAGGCTGAACCTGAAGGGGTTAGTGAAGGTATGGCGGCTTTCAATGAAGATATGTTACGACGTAGTCGAAATAGGTCGCATGTAAGAGGTTTATGGGGGATAGGCCAACCATTTAATGCAAAACCGACCACAGCGATTGAAGCAAAAGTTAACAGTGGATTTGGTGGTGGTTTTGCATTCGGTAAAGAGCAAACTCCATGGAGTGACGAATCACTAATTCATGCAATTTCACTTTCAATAGTTAACAGTTTAATTCATCTAGGCATGGTTTCAAAAAATTGTCGGGCAGATGGAGGTAATAGAGGTGGAGGATGGTTTCGTTTACATCTTCAAAATGCAACAGAAGAAGAGAGTGCATTATTTACCACCTGTTTAGAAGAAATACTTGGGCCGATAGAAAAACCAAGGTATGTTATTTCTCGTTCCTCAAAATTTATCACCGATACATGGTTATCAAAACTCATGCCTGAAGTCATTGCCAAGTTTTTCAGGCCAGTAAAAGACCGACTTGTCATGTACCACACAGTTCCCAAAATTCTAGCTGCATCAGCAGAAAAGGCGGAAACCTTCCAGCGATATTGGAATGAATTTGTCAGCCCGTCAGAGTTATTTTACGCCAGAAGTAAAGATGGTAAAATGAGAGTTGAAATTATTAAGGCATCTACGATGGTCCCTAAAAATTCTTTACATAGAAAAGAAATATTTCTATGAACACGCCTTGCACATAATACTCTTGCCGCTTTCACAATCTCCACAGAATCGTTTTCGACATTTGAAACATCGAAAATCGAATGCAGATACAGGCTTTGAACAGTTAGGGTCTGCACAAATTTCATCAGAGTTTCCTTCATTTTTTGCAACTCCCTTTGAAACATTATTCCAAAAGTTTGAATCTAATTTTTTGGATTTATGGTTAGATGGGTTTGTAACTTGCGA
>QXXX01000026.1 GCA_009887195.1 Candidatus Poseidoniales archaeon
TGTGTGCGCCTCCACCGCTTGCGCTGCCGTAATAGAAATTCGGAGTAGCATCGTTGACGGTGAACGTGATGGTGAAGGAATCTGAATCAGCTGAATTGTTGGCCCAAATGGTGTAAGTGGTTGCGGTCGTAATTGTATCTGGTGTGCCCCAAATTGTACCGTTACTGGTCTCGAACGTAAGGCCTGATGGCAACGTTGCGTTGATGGCCCAAGTTGTCACTTCGCCACCGACATTCGAAGGAATGAGCGAGGTGATTTCTATGTCCTTGGTGTAGGTATAGGAGGAAGAGGAATAGGAAATATCTGGTCCGTTCAACCCAACTTCAAGCCAAATTTGCCCGCTGAAGGACTGACCGGAGACGTTGGCCCAAACGGTGTAGGTGGCGTTGATGGCCGTAGCTGTCGGTGTGCCGGTGATGGTGCACGTGCCAGCGGTCAAACTGAGACCGGTTGGTAGGGAAGGCGAGATCTCGCAGGTAGCGCCAGTAACAGCGGAAGAAGGCATCACGCCCGTATTGAGATAGGTATTTCCGCCGTGGTTGTTGCTGGAGACTGAAGAAGGACTTGTGCGATCGGACGGGTTGTTGAAATTCCCGTTGTCGCCAACTTGACCGTCTGCTCGATTCCCCCAGCACTTGAGTTGTCCATTGTCCAGTTGCGCACAGGTGTGCTCTCCACCTGCAGAAAGCGAAATGGCCGTTCGTCCAGTACCCAGAGAAACGGTCGAAGATTGAAGCGATGATTTCGTGCCCGTGGTAGCGCCATTACCCAGTTGGCCATCAGAATCAGAACCCCAGCATGTGAGTTGGCCATTGTCGAGAATAACACAGGTGTGATCGTAGCCAGCATCAATGGCGACCGCATAACGACCTGAAGCCAAACTTCCGCTGGTTGAGGTGGGCGTCGTTCTGTCTGCGTGAGAACCCGTTCCTAATTTCCCATTGGCCCCCTGACCCCAACACTTGATGGAATCGTCATCGAGGATGGCGCAGAAGTGGAACTCGCCACCTGTGATGGCTTTTGCAGTACGTCCCGAACCCAGATTGATTGCAGATGAGGATGGGCTGTTCGTGTCCGTGTTGGTACCGCCATTACCCAGTTGCCCGTATGCATCATCGCCCCAACACTTGACTGAACCGTCATCGAGGAGGGCACAGACTGTACTCATGGCGGTTGCTAAAGAAACAGCCGTGCGACCTGAACCGAGGGTGTTAATGGTGGTCGGTGTGTTGGTGTTCAAGTTTGAACCAATACCGAGTTGACCGTCGGTATTCTGTCCCCAGCACTTAACGGAGGTGTCATCGAGGATTGCGCATGTGTAATGGCCGCCGGCATAGATGCTTGTGGCGGTTCGCCCTGACCCGAGATTGATTGTTTGAGGCGTATCCTTGTCTCCACTGCTAGTTCCGAGTTGCCCTGCATTGTTGCGGCCCCAACACTTCACGGCACCAGTGTCAAGCAAGCCACATGCATGCTGATGTCCAAAGGCAAGGGAAATCACGTCCGAGCCCAAATCGTTCGTTGCTGTTGGAATGTCCTTGCACTTGTGGCCTGATGTACCGCAACCAGCCGTTCCAGTTTGTCCGTTGCCGATTTGACCGTTGCCGTTTCGTCCCCAACAAAACACGTTTTGATTGCTATCAAGGGCACAGGTGTTCCATTCTCCAGTCACCAGCGAAAGGTTCTGAGCTTCGAGCGGATCGTAATCCCATTCCCACGTGATGTCGCTTGCAATGGAACTGTTTCGAGTGATGAAGGCGCCCTCGGCGCTTGGTGTCAGCGTCCAGTTAAGCCCAAGCGTGAAGGTGGTGCTGGTTGACCCACCGCTGTTGTTGGCGTAGACGGTGTAGGTGGTATTCTCCAACAATCCTGTTGGCGTGCCCCAGATGCTTCCATTACTGCTTCCGAAGTTCAAGCTCAAGGGCAAGGAGGGTAAAATTTCCCAAGAGGTTACAGCCCCACCGGTGTTGGTTGGCGTAACCGTCGTCATCGCTCGATCGTTGGAAACTTCAACGGTTGAAGGGTACGAGATGGAGGCAACCTGATCAATGATGGTTATGGTAACAGTTGTTGAGGATGATCCACCAGAGTTGTTTGCCCAAATTGTGTAAGTAATTGGGGAAGTTTGTAGGACGGTTGGAGTTCCCCAAATCGTTCCGTTACTGGATTCAAAGTTGAGACCAGTTGGCACATCTGGTGAAATTTCCCAACTTGTTACTGCACCGCCACCAGGTGATACGGTGTTCGGAGCCATTACTTGGTTGAGTGTCAAATCCATATCTATTGGGTTGTATGTGAAAGAGCCCGGTGCGACATCATCGACTAGAATCGTTACTGTTGTGGTTGCTGTACCGCCTGAATTACGAGCAGTGATGGTATAAGTTGTGTTAGCCGAAATGACTGTTGGTGTTCCAGTAATTTCGCCAGTGAAAACGTCCAATCCAATACCTGCTGGTAGGTTTGGAGTTATCGAATATCCACTGTTGAGATTTGATGAGGAATCCAATGCTAAATATCTCAAATCACCGTTTGTTGTATCATAATATGAAATATATAGATTATCACTTGAATCGATGGCTAATGAAGTATATTCACCTACTGAATAAGCACCATCAAGCGATAATGGACTACTCCATGAACTACCATCAAAAGTCATGTATTCTAAGTTACCATAGGTATCATCGTGATAAATAACGTGAAGATGGTCGCTAGAATCAATACCAAGTGAGGAGTAAAGTCCAACATTGTCTAAACTATCGAGATTTATTGGATTACTCCAACTTCCATCATACTTGGTATACATTAGATCATCACCGCCACCTCTATCAGTAAATGTTACGTGAATATTATCTAGCGAATCGATTTTTAGTGAAGGATAAAATGGATCTCCTGGACTGTAAAGTTGATACGGCGAACTCCATGAACCGCTAATGGATGCAGTGACATACTCGAGATGCCCAAATGATGCATCTCGATAAGCAACATGCAGATTATCACTTGAGTCAATTGCTAGAGATGGATGAATTCCAACATCTCCTGAAGATTCTATTGCAATTGAGCTACTCCATGAACTACCATCATACATTACATAATCGAGATTTTGGCCAACGTTATCGTAATAGACAATATGTGGATTATCATTTGAGTCGATGGCTAATGAACTGTACATACCACCAATGGTATCAACAATCAGTGGTGAACTCCATGAAGAACCATCATACTTCAGGTAGAGTAGTTCGCTAGTGTAATCGTCATAATAACTCACATGGATATTATCGTTTGAATCAATCGCTATTGACGTCCCATAATTACCAGCATTATTTTGATCAAGTATTGTTACTAACCAAGACCCGCTTTCATCTGTTGCATATCTGAGTTGGGATACGAGTCCACTTGCTGTAGTGCCAATGGCATATACGATGTGGGTATTACCGTATTGATCAATAGCAATCGATGAGTGCTTACCTGCAAAGTAGCCATTATCGATTAGTCCACTTGGAATCGCTCCACCGGTATTGGTTGGTGTTGCTGTTGGTGACATCGTTGTATCCTTGGTTAATTCAAACCAGTCAGGATTGTAAACGATACTTGGTGCAACATCTTTGACTGTCATTGTTATGGTTGTAGAGGCTGAGCCGCCTGAGTTGTTCGCATAGATGGTGTATGTTGTAGCAGGGGTAACAGTAGTTGGTATTCCCCAAATATATCCGTCAATTGGATCTATTGACAAGCCAGCAGGTAAGTCACTTGCTTCCCAGCTTGTCGCTTCGCCACCTGTAGCAGTTGCATGAATAGTTGAGATTGTTTGATCTTTGGTAAAAATATACGAAGGTTGTGGATAACTAATCGAAGGAGGTTCATCATTTACTGCAAGAGTAATTGTTGTTGTCGTTGTACCGCCAGAATTGACCGCCGTGATTGTGTAGACTGTTGCAGGTGATAAAACAGTAGCAGTGCCAGATATTTCTCCAGTCGAGGTATCAAAAGTGAGGCCCGTTGGTTCTGCTGGAGAGATGCTCCAAGAGGTAGCCGCACCGCCAGTATTGGTTGGAGCGATTGCCGAGATTGCTAGATCTTTGGTTAATGAGAAAGGAGAGTCCGGGTAAGAGATTACTGGGGTTTGATCCATCACATTAAGATAGAATTCTCCGCCATAGGATAGACCCGTAGAGGAAGTTGCAGTAATAGTATGGGTAGTGTTTACTTGTAGTATGGTCGGTACTCCTGAAATCGTACATGTCCCATCTTCCACGTTAAGTCCAGTTGGCAAAGACGGAGAGAAGGAACAAGTTGCACCTGATAGTGCAGAACGGGCAGATGAACCGGAATTGTGGCCTTGGACTGTGGCAACATAGAGGTCGTATCCTGTATTGTAGCGATATGCAATGTGCACATCATCGTTGCTGTCAACGGCAATTGCTGTATAAAGCCCTGCGGAGTTAGCTGTATCGATTGGCGTTGAGACCCAAGAGCCTGTCTTGTCCGAAGTATAGTACAAATCGTCAACGCCGTTTAGTTCATGGGAAATGTGGACATTTCCGAGTGAATCGTAGGCGATGGAATTGAAACGGCCGTAATCTGCACTGTTCTCAACGATCATTGGAGACCACGAACTGCCCGCGTAATACGTGTATTTCAGCGCTGTATTGACCCTGTCGAAGTAGGAGATGCCTGGTTCATCGGTCGTTGGATCAATCGCAATATCGACAGACATGCCCCCTGTAGTGGCACCAATATCCTCGAGGAATGTGCTCACCCATGAGCTAGAGGTATCGGTGAGATGGAACATGTCATCGTTGCTGGCGTCGTAGTAAGCAATGTGAACGTGGTCATCTGAATCGATGGCGATTGACGTGAAGGCGATATCACCTGCAGATTGAACGGCATTGAATGTCCATGAACTTCCAGTCTTCTCTGCGTAGCCTAAGTCCCCTCCGCTGTCCCGATAAGCGATGTGGGGTTTATCGTTGGAATCAATGGCAATAGACGTGAACTTTCCACCTGTGTTATCGATGGTCGTCTTTGACCAGGAAGACGAACTTGCCGATTTGTAAGCATATTTGAGCGAGTTTCCGCTATTGTACTGATAAGAAACGTGAAGACCGTCGTTTGAGTCTATAGCCAAGTTGCAATATTTTCCCGCATTATTGTTGGTTTCAATCGACGAAGTCGCCCAAGACCCAGATTTATTGGTTGAGTACATAAGATTCGAATTGTCATCACGATAGAAGACTATGTGCGCCTTACCATTGCTGTCGATGGCAATACCATTGTAATCTCCAGAAAAACCTTGGGTGTAAACGCTCGTGGTGCTGTTGACAACACCCGAACTCCATGCAGTCCAATTGAAAGTGATTGGAGTAAGTGTATCATCTTTCATCATTTCAACACCAGCAACACTTGGCTCAACTTGCCACATCGACATAAGTTGAACAGTGGTAGTAGCAGATTGTGTAGTTGTATTGGCATATATTGTGTAATCTGTGGCGGAGAAACCTGCAGTAGGCGTGCCCCAAATAGTTCCATTATTGGCGCCAAAAGACAGTCCAGATGGTAGGCTTGGATGTATTTCATAAGTTTCGGTATTGGCAAGGCTGCGGAATTTACCGAATCTCAATTGATCATTATCTTGGTCGAGATAAGTCATGTGCATATCTCCATTACTATCCAGTTCCATAGAAACTCCTTTGCCTCTGGAAGTTGATTCACCATCAAGTGTTTGAGTTATCCAGGCGCCTTGTGCATTTGAAGAATAATTCAAAGTATCACCGTTGGCATTGTGGTATGCGATGTGTGCATTGTCATTGTCATCTAATTGCAAAACTAAACCATATTGGGCATCAGCACCTTCATCTACAATTGTCGTAACAAATCCTGAACCTGCGGCATTGGTGGAATAATATACCTTACTACCGGCATTGTTGGAATATACTGTATGGACATAACCATTCGAATCAATGGCAATGGAAGTGTCTCCATTAGCACTAGTCGCCAAGTCTACATTTTGCCTTACCCAAGAATTGGAGCCTTCTTTGAAAGCATAATTCAGCTCATTACCTGTGCCGTACTTGTAAACAGCATGAATACTGAGGTCTGAATCATCAACAACAATCGAATTATAGCGACCTATCGGTGCTGAGGCAGAATGAATTGCCCCGTGAGTCCATGAGCCTTCTGAAACTTTCTTACTCCAAAGTAAATCCTGGCCATCGGGGACTCCTTCGAAATAAGCAACATACAAAGTATCATCTTTATCGATGTCCATGGAGATAAAAGCGCCTACTGCGGTAGCAGTATATACATTAGATTTTGACCAAGTTGAATCACCCGAAATTGAACCATCAGAAGAAATCGCTCTAGTAGCATATTTGATATCTTCAGTATTGACTTTTTGGTACACTATGTGGATGATGTCATTCGAGTCAATTTCGATATTGCACTCTAATCCAACATCAACGCTGCTTGCAAGATGCACTCCTTCCCAAGCCCAAACGCCTGTAACATCTGTCATGTAGAATAAATCACCACCCTGAGAATTAGTTCTAAAGCAAATATGAGAGTTGCCATTATTGTCAATCGCGATATCTAAGTCTTGATGTACATCGATGTGTCCAGCAAACTGGAACGGTTGAGAAGACGAGTTGGTGACATAGGAAGTTGTTGCTGTGACAGTAATTGGTGTCATTGGTGTTGTGGCCGATAACTCTGCACTCGTTGCACTTGGTGCGATTGTGATATAGTTGCATGAACCATCTTCAAACTCTGCACTACTGTCGTAATTTAGTGCACCCTCATGAGTACAACCAACTGTTGGACTTGATAACGCCACATAGGTCCAATCTATTCCTGGAACCCAAGGGGTTGAATCGTCTGCGTCATAAGCGCCTGCACCAAGAACATGTAGTGGTGAGCCCCATTTTGGTCTGAAATCTCTGTTGTCGGGATCAACCAAGAAATCGCTGACCTGCCAGTTATGAGGGACTCCACTGGTTATGACTGGAACTGGTGACAATTCATTACTGGTCGCACCATTGCCTAATTTCCCAAGAGTTCCAGATCCCCAACAGGTCATTGTTGCGTCGTCAAGAATTGCACAAGAATGGCCTGCACCGGCAATCAGTGCTTGAGCTGTACGACCAACGCCCAGACTATCAGTTGTAGTTGGAGTAAATACATCGCTAGTTGTTCCAGTACCAGTTGCAATACCATTACCCCAGCATCTAACGGTGCCATCGTCAATTATTGCACAACCATGGCCGCCGCCTTGAACGACTTGTTTGGCATATCTATTGGTACCAAGTGATGCTGTGAAGGTTGGTGAAACCTGTTGTGCACTATTTCCTGTACCTAAGCGGCCATTACTACCTTGACCCCAACACATTATTCTTCCATCATTCAATACTGCACATGTATGACCAAAGGCGCCATCGATATCCACAGCATGTAATCCAGTACCGAAGGAAGTAGTTTGAGTAGGCGTAATTACTGGATTGCCAAAAGTGCCAATTCCGAGTTGGCCTAGATTGTTTTTACCCCAACATTCTACTGAACCATCTTCAATTAATGCGCAAGTAAATTCCCACCCGGCCGTGATACCAATTGCCTTAGATATACCAGAAAAACCAGATGAGGAAACTGGGTTAACCGGAGTTGTTGTTGTTCCATCTCCAAGTTGCCCCAAATTGTTACGCCCCCAGCATTTGACATCTCCATCATCGAGAACTGCACATGTATGGTAGCCTCCAACTGCAATATCAACTGCTTTAACTCCAGCGCCAAGCGATACTGTTTGAGTTGGAACATATCTGGGAGTTGTGGTGCCATCCGCTAATTGACCATACGCATTGCTTCCCCAACAACTAACAGTTCCATCATTTAGAATTGCACATGAATGATACTCAGATGTTGCCACTTCGACAGGATAAAGACCCGTTCCAAATGAGGTTATCTCAACTGGTTGGTCGGAATATACGCCAGAGCCACTTAGACCATTACCAAGGCTGCCATGTTGGTTATTTCCCCAACAATACAGGGATTGGGCGTTTGAAACAATACAGTTAGAATTTCCATATCCAGATGCTATTGATTGTCTGTAAACTTCAGTATATCCGTTCCAATTTAGGCCATCTGTGCCATCTTGTAATGGATTATCCCAGATATCATTTGCGCGATGAGCGGCAATTGAGTCTGCAGCATTATTCCAAATTACTGAGTTTTCATTTCCTGCACCATTTTCGTAAAGCACGATAATGTGATTTTTGCCGCCATCTCCGCCAAAGATAGTATTGTTAGTCGCTTCATGATAATCGCCTTTGACCATTAATGCACCACTAACATTCCACAGTACGTTGTGGTGTACTGTAGCATTGCGACCGTTGTTTGAACCGCCAATTGGCCCATCCATTCTAATACCATACTTGTCGGTATCATGAATCCAGTTGTAGGCAATATTAGCATCAGTCTGCTCTTCTTGCATCATTTGAACAACAGCACCATCACTTTGTAAATAGCCGGTAGCCCATACCTCATTATGCCAAATTTGTGGGGCATCGCCCAGTGAAAGAGTGGCAGACGCTCCAGTCAAGTGAACTGTGCTATTGGAAAAGGTAAAATCTCTACCGCCTTCAAAGACTGAGACCATCAATCCTGGCAAATCTGTCACCGACCAGTCGATATGGTAGAAGTAAGAATTGTTGATTGTGTTGTTATTTGATTGGCCGGCTGAACCATGGAATTCAATGGCGGTACCGTCAGTATAAGCGATTGAAATCTGGTCGACAAAGGTATTGGTACTGCGATAGAATCGTGTTGCCCAGCGGTCATCGACATCTTCGCCAACAATGCCCAAACCACGCTTTGATGTACTTGGATATTCGAGTGTAGAGTTGGTAAACGAGCAACCATCACAGTTATTGACATTGATTGTGGTACCAAAGAAATCGATGCCTTGAATGGTTACGCCGTCCGAGTTGGTTACGGTTATTGCGTAAGGCTGAGTCTTAACTCGCAGATCAAGATTGTTGGCATCTTGACCTGATGGTGTCTGGTAATGTAGTTCGTTATTTGAGTTGTCAAACCACCATTCCCCGTCAACATCAATCAATTCACGCTTACCTTCTAGCATGTAGGCATGCTCTTTGATTTTCCAATTCGGTACAGTGTCATAAGTGAATGAACCTGTGATTGAATCCCAAGTATTGACCGTTCGGCTGTATGAGCGGAAGGATGCAACGTTGAGGATAGCAACTGCCCCGACTGGATTGATTCCTGCCGCAACTAAACCTGAGTGATTACCGCAACATGTAGAATCATCTTCCATTACGCCATTTCCGTAATCTACACACTTCCAAGTGCTGCCATCCAGATATAATTCCTCGCCAGTTAAACAACCAACATCAGGCTCACCATTGCCATCGTTGTCGGTATTGTCGATCGATCTTGCCGACATTGTGCCGTGCGCCCAGTTGTTATCGCGGTCAAATACCGAACCATCACTAAAGGCAGCATTCGGCCAACGAGCCGGTACTTGCTCATCATAATTGTAGAATAATTGCCAACCCGGCTCGCTCAAGGTAACTGTTTGAATTCCCGCCCCATCGGCAATGCCCCACGTTGCAGCCATATCGTCAGTGATACTTTGTGTTCCGTCGAATACAACGCTTGCACCATCTGCAGCACGAATGATTAGGTTGTCCAAGTTATCCACTGTCACATTGTCATGATAATTGCCGGATTCAAGGATAATTTCATCGCCTGAAATAGCAGCAGAAACCGCTTCACTAAGACTATTTTTTGGACAATTAATCGTACCCGACCAAGTCGCTGAACCATTGATTGGGTCAACATAAATTGGTGTTCCTGCACCTCTTGTGAAGGCGTCACAACCAGCATTTGCTTCCAATGAAGTACTGTCTGAAAGCCTATCTGTAGGCTCATACTTGGAAACGATATCATTGATGCCGGCGGACCAAGTCATCGAAACCATAAGGAAGACAATGAAAATAGAGGTGCGAATTTTTCCGCCTGCCGATGAACTAGCCATTGCTTACGCTTCCCCCTTTAGGGGGAAGACTGTCATTGCCTTTATACCGAACCCTGTTATAACCGGTTATTCTTGTTCATCAACAAACGGCCAAGATGATTTTGCTTGATACGGCCAACCTTTTTTTGTGGTATTAAAGCCTAATTTAGTGAATTTTGTTCTGGTTTTTCGCCAGACTGGTAGTAAGAAGCCTATTTTTGAACGTTCCCCAAAAGTCCAACGCCAAGGACACCTAGGCAAGCTAGCAACCCAATTATCAATCAAGGATTTCGTGACTGGTAAGTTTGGCCCGCCAGGTAACAGAAATGAGGCGATATTTATCGCTCCATGAGAGCCTCTAGTTTCTGACCAACAAGCAAGTTCAAGGCCACGTAGCGGCCCGTCTAGAATCTTAATGCCAATGGTGCGAGTAGATTGTGCCATCGGTATTATGATCGCAAACCTGTCAACTAATCTAGCACCTTCATGCCGTTCTAATGTCCAACCTGTTTGTTCAACAAGCTTGCGAAATGCTTTGACGCATTGTACTGGTGAAACACTGACTTCTAAATCAGTAGTTGCTTTTCGTACCATGATGTTGTCTTCCTTAGACAAGGCTTAGACTACTAAGATAACAAACTAGCGTTGTTTTTCGCACAGCTCAACAAACGGCCTGTCATAGGACGAGGCTTTCCGTGAGTGACCGATGAACCGTGTCGATATGCTGTCGCCTTCTCTGGCCAACGTAAATCGGATTCTTATCCGTCTTGCTCAACCGAAAAGCGAGCCTAGACCTTCAAAGCCAGCGCCGTCGTCTTCTTCCTCTTCCTCTTCGGCAGGGGCTTCTTCAGCGGCAGCAGATGCGGCACCGCCAGCTGCAGGAGCAGCGGCAGCAGGTGCAGCAACAGCTTGGGTCATAGCTTCAGCGATGTCGACACCAGCAAGTGAAGCAACAAGTGCTTTCACTCTAGCGTCGTCAGCCTTCACGCCAGCAGCCTTCAAAACGGCGCCAACAGCTTTCTCATCAATGTCTTTTTCAGCAGCGTGCAGTAACATAGCAGCGTATACATATTCCATATTTTTCACCTCATATTCAACCAAATAGATCTCCAAGTCCGCCAAATCCGGCTTCCTCTTCTTCTTCCTCTTCTTCTGCGGCTTCGGTTGGCGCCTCAGAAGCGTCCTCGACTGCAGCAGGCGCTGCAGCAGCTGCGTTAGCAGCCGCACCTAGCATTGCTGCTAGCTCGTCATCGAGTGCGTCAGCAGATAGCGAACCAGCGATGCCTAATGCAGCACGGTTTGCTCTACCGATTATGTGTGGAGCAGTGGTGTCGTTAACCACTGCTGCTTCGACAGCCACGGCGAGTGCTTCGCCGCTGGCTTTAGCGACCAGAGTAGGCATGGTTTGTCCAGTAAACCATGTGATGTTACAAGCAAGGTTGAATGCTCCTGCTGCATAACTAATCAGGTCGGAATTGAATTGGTCATAGTCGATATCTAGGGTGGCTGGCTCAAACATTGTGCCATCTTCCATAGTACCGCAAAGTTTCAAGCCAGTAACAATTGGATTGATGCCAATCTTTGACAACATCATACCCATTTCACCTTCGAATACATCGCCTTCTTCTAGGACGACTGTGCGCTTTTGAATTTGTACTGACCCGCCCATAATCTTGGCCGGAATCCCAACGGAGTTCAGGTCACCAACTATTGGGCCAGGTGGCATACCAGTGTCCATCTTTTCAACTACGATTTGATGTGGCGCAATATCGCCAGGTTTTGCTGCTCTACCTGCTTCGGTTTTCTTTAATTCAGTAAACAAGGAAAATGAATTCAATGAAGCAGATGATACTAGAGCAGGTTGAACTGCTGCCTCAAACAGTTTGTCCAATTGTTCAGCTTTGTATCCGCATTGATCCCAAGCAATCTTCATCAGTTGCTTCTTAGCAACTTGGATTTTCATTGATTTACGAAGATCCTTTCTCATGCCAATCATGGCGCCGGCTGGAACACCATGGATATCGATAACCGCTAAAGTGTCACCACTGTTTAGCAAATCAACGAGATCATTGACTGTGTCTTTCTTCCATGGCATTACTTTTGGAATCAATTAATCACCTCGATTCTTTGAGCAGGTCCCATAGAGGTCTTGATGTAAAGTGAGCGGATATTACCAATACCACGTTCTAGTTTGGAAGTTACACGGTTGTAAATTGCCATAGCGTTAGCGACTAATTCTTCCTGGCTTTGCTTAGCGGTACCAATGGCCGCATGGAAAGTCATTCTATCGCCAGACTTGACGACTACTGTGGATTTGAGACCTGCGGCAATAGCAGCAGGATCTAGAGTTGGTGGGACTGGTCTTGGCATCTTGCCTCTTGGACCAAGGACTATACCAAGATATCGTCCAATAAGCCCCATGTGTGGGACTTCTGATAGGAAGAAGTCGAATGAGTTAGCCATTTTCTTAGCCTTACCCTTTTGGCCACCAAATTCTTCTATTTCCTGAGGAGTGAATACATGAATTCCTGCACCCTTAGCCTTAGTTGCAGCTTCACCAGCCGCAAACATTGCTATCTTCAGTTCTTTTCCGCGACCTGAAGGTAGTCTAATTTCTTCCTTGATACGGTTGTTAGGGTTTTTCAAGTCGACATCCTTGATAGTGAATGTTATATCGACAGATTCAACGAATTTTCTCTCTGGCGCATTTTCAAGTGCACCTTTTATTGCCTGAGTTATTTTTTCTTCCATATTACCTCACCCCTGCGGTCTACGAGGTTTTATCCTCTTCCGCGGTCCGTGATTTGTTCAATTAAAGCGCTCGTCCCAATCTCCTTTACTGATTATGGCAAGCGCCTCATTTGCCCAATGACCGTCGATCTTGACACGCATTGACACACATGTTCCAATAACTTCGCGTGTTTGTGCTTTCAAGTCCGCACCGGTCAGATGACCTTCGCCGTGCTTCTTCTGGGCAACTTCCATTGCCTTTTCCAAAGGTAGGTCTTCGGTCGCAGCTTCCATACTGCCGTTACACTTCTTGACGCCTAGAGCATCTCTAATTAGATGCGATGTCCAAGGTTTCGGCATTATTTCAACTCCATGCTCACATACGTGGGCATCTTGCCGACTAAACTCCCCTATATAATCGCGCCGCGTCGATTATGTTAGACCAAAATCTAAAGCGTGATAATTAAAACCGAATATTAGGCTTCTTCGCTAGACATCAAATTATGGAAATTGCCGTGTAGCAACCCGCTAAGTGCGGTCATGCCCCAGAAAACCAGTGGGGGTAATAACTCAGGAGTTAACTCCCAAACCACACCAGTGCCACTTTCCAATTCAAACAATGCGCAAACCATGAACCATACCCAAATCGGGCCAGCAATTACGGCTGCAAGTCTTGCTTGCGCCTCACCAGTGGTGAAAAATGCTGCATAGAATAGATAGGTCGAGATTGCCAAAAATACTCCGGCCATTTCTGCTTCAGCATCAACTGAGAAGTCTGTTTGAGCAATTACACCGACTACTGTGTGAATTACTGCGACCAGTATAAGCCAGACTTTAACATTACAAATTTTCTTTAATTGTTCCATTTCAGGCACCTTCTTCAGTCGAGCCAGGCACTGTGACCTTACCAGACAACATTAGTCCACCGATGATGATGTGTACTAGTAATACTACTGGGAATACCATGTTAAACAATCCATTATCTCCAATGATTGGCAAACTCAAGAATAATGTGCCAACTGGCATTAATGCCGGCATAACATAATCCATTGCAGACTCAGGGCGCTTCATCATGAAGGCTACAAGACCAATTAACACTAGCGATAATCCCCAAGTTACTGGAGACATTGTCCAGACGGTGTTGCCTGCATCAAATGTGTTTGATAGAGTGTTTGAACGGTCTGCCTCGTTTTCATAAGCAAATGAGTCATCTTCTGCATCAATTTCGCCATCAGCTTCATTGATTACAGCAACGTTACTGCCAAGACCAAATACGAAAGACGCCATAGTTACAACAATCAAAACACTGGCGACATTGAGTAATTGCTTATTCATGCCACTGGTATTTTCCATCATTTCTGAAATCATTAGATACACTCCGCCTAGAACCATCATCGTTCCTAGCATTGCTGCGATAAGTAGTGGCATCAAGGAATCCATTTCATCGACTAATGATTGCATGCCTCGCAAACCGATAGCTTCGGATGCTGGCCACATCATGAATGCTCCAACCAACAATATTGGGCCGAATGTCAAAAAGTAAGGAATTAAATTTCTATCACTCATGATTAGGCCTCCGTTGTTTCTTCGTCATCCTTGTGCATGTAGCCTGATACTCCAAGAGTGATTACCAGTGCCATCATTATCAAAGGAATTATGGTCGCTGCACCGCCAGCCGTTCCGTAATCGTGACGTTGAGTCATAAAGCCCATTCCACCACCAATGACAACAACAATTCCTGCAGAAGCAGTCATTGCCATTTGTGAAAGAGCCTTGCCTTTGACAAATACACCTGTTGCAATTGCCATTACTCCTAGCGGGATCAAGTGAAGACCCCACATTTCTTCATAAGCGGCTTCATTACCCATTATGTTGTCTTCGCCCCATGCATCTTCTGCGACAGTTTCTGCGCCGGCTATATTGCCTAAAGCAGCTAAAATCACAATCACGCCTAAACCAATCATCCATCCTTTAGGATTTAGAATTTCTTTTATTTCCATGCCCCGCTGGGGGCAAACGTTTGATTTAAAGTTTACACAATATTACGTGTTAAAAATAACTAGTTTGAAGGGAAATCAAATTATTCGACTCTTTCGATAACTCTAACGTGGTCTCCACGCATGTTAACAGTCATAGGAATTGGTTGGTCATATAATTCCATACTGACTTCTTCCTTTGATTCTGCAACGCTCAAGATACGAGCCTTCTCGCCCTTGAATGCACCAGTGATAATCTCAACAATACAGCCTACTTCGATTCCTGAAGTAACTGCCTTTGGTTCTAAGTATGGAAGAATATCAGCAAGCGGTGCTTCTCCTGGTAGGACTGTCTTAGCATTCTTCAATGGAGTTTGGTTAATTCCTCGACGAGAGGTTGGGTCACGGCCACCGGAACGGCCAATCAACTTCTCAACGTGATAGATTGCACTTGATTCAACAAATACATAGCCACGCATTCCTGTAGGGTGTAAAATAGACATGACATCGCCTTGTAAAGCGGTCAGTGAACCACTGCCGTGCAGTCTAGCATGCATCTCATCAGCGACTCTTTGTTCAGAGCCAATTGCTGTCTTGACGATGTACAAGAAAGACCCGACAGAGCCGTACATTTCTCTAAATAAAGAATGAGCATTATCCATATCAATGTTGGAAAATATGCAATTGTATTCTTGTAGTTTACCTGGGTCAATCCATTCGTGCTCAGCGTAACGACCTGTTGGCGTTACTTCATCGGTGGATGCAGTAACTAGAATGGGCATTACATCGACTAGAGATCTTCCCATATCGATACCACGCTCTGGACCTGTGCTGTGATAATGGAGATTCTCTACTGGAATACTTGTTGCCTCGGCAACTTTGGCAAGAACTTCTTCTTGAGTATCTGCTATGCCCCATACTCCATCCCATAGGGCAGGAAAATCTCCATCGGATTTATTTCTACGCAGCAATAATAATTTTTCTTCAAAACGCACAAAGGCGACAAATGCTTCAGTCATCTAAATCACTCCTTAATTTCAGTTACCAATTCCAATTACGTCATGGATTAACCAAGGGAAAAAGTTGTCCATTAGCACCAATAATCCAAACCCAATTGCGCCTAGAACAAATAAGCCAATTCCACAAACTATGCTAGTTTGTTTGAATTCTTGCGGCGAAGGCTTCCTAGCCATACGGATGATACGGGCCCACGAGCCACGTGAAATTCGTCTAAATTGGGATTCAATCCAATCTTGACGGTCCTGAACTTTGTCCTCGAAGGAACGCTTATTTTCTGTTTCGACAGGCATGGTACAACCTCTGACTTGTCACCCCAACTGCCCTTCAAATATAACCGCGTCGGCTGCAGTCAGTTTCTGAAAATCAACTAAACTCAGTAAGCAAAGTTCTGCAAGAATTGATGAGGAAGGGCCCCTGTAGCCGGTATAATGGCGGAGCCGGACCCATACCAAGTGCTTGGTGTTAGCAAGAATGCTGCTGATGCTGAAATCAAACGTGCGTTTCGCAAGAAGGCTCGACAATTTCACCCTGATAGAAATCCAGATAATGCCAGCGCAGAAGCAAAATTCAAACAAGTTCAAGCCGCCTATGACAAGATTGGAACCGCTCAAGGTCGTCGAGAATATGACCAGCAACAGCAAATGGCTAACATGTTTGGTGGTAGCCAGGGCGGCATGGGTGGTGCTGGTTTTGAAGACATGCTAGGTCAGATGTTTGGCGGAGGTGGTCGCCGAGGTGGACAGTTTTCTGGCATGGGCGGCAGTCCGTTTGGCTCACAAGGTCGAGGACGACAACAACCACAACAATCCCAACGGCCAAAAGGTCGCGACATCAATGTTAGTATCGATATCACTACCCAACAAGCCGCTGATGGGGGCAACTTCTCATTCACTTTCAAACGGCTAAAGCCTAACCCTGCGGGTACGATGGAAGCCAAATCTATCACTTTGCAAACACAGTTGAAGGCTGGAGTAACTCATGGCACCATCAAACGTATGAAGGGCCAAGGTAATGATCACCCACAAGGCGATTCTGGTGACGTCATTCTAACGGTGCGAATCGATGCTGGTGAAGGCCGCTTCTGGGATGGTGATCTCCTGGTTCAAGAAGTTAAAACACCATACAGCACTCTTGCACTTGGCGGAAAAGTCAAGGTAACCTTGCCATCGGGTAAAGAAGGATTACTGAAAGTCCCCGCAAATACTCAGGTTGGCGACCGTAGAAGAATGAGTAATGCCGGGCTTGGAGGTGGAGATTTAGATCTTGAATTCGTGTTGGTTGAACACGAAAAGCTATCCAAAGAGCAAACTAAAGCGCTCGAGGCTCTCAGGGACATTGGATTGTGAGAACTCTATGGCCAAACAGCATAATCGCCGCAGTGGCCGTAATAAAGGCCCGCAATTAAGTGAAGGTGAACGACTGTGGAAACGGATGTCCAATCTTATCGGCGAGAATGACACGCTATTTTCAAAACATTGGAACGCCCAATCTATTGCTGAGTTCTTGATTGACGGCGAAAACCTGGCTGGAAGGTTTGCTGCAGACCTAAAAGCTGAACGCGCATTTCGGTCAAAATTAGACCAATCACTGGCAGAAATTCGCAAATCACAACAATATTTCACCAACTCTGAAGCCCGAACGGTGACGCTAAGAACTAGAAGTGAAATTGATGATATAAAAAATGCGGTCAATACCTGGCGGTCTTTTTTTGACCGTCACACCAGTTCCAAACAATTATTTCAAGGCCCAATAACCAGCAATTCTAGGGAAGATACATCGTGCTATGAGATAATCGAAAATGCTTGGCTAGCAAAATTAACTGGCAGTAAAATGCCTGGAGAATTGTCACTTAACAACGACGGAATGCTGCATTGGGGTAAGTTTGATTTGATTAAAGAAATTAGTAAATTCGCCGATGCGAGGTGCGGTTTTAGATTTCAAGATGCTACTCCGAGTATGGCATTATTACTTTTACAAAGCGGGAAAATTTCTGTTCATGATGTTCTAGATATGCGACTTGAGGCTCGAAAACGTGATGGTAAGAATCCTTTCCCAAGACAATATGATGACGGGTTAGTACACCATAGCAAGCAGCAAGCAGAGGTCGAAGGAGAACTTGAAATCACCAATGGAAGAACCGATCTAAGACATTTACCATTCGTCACCATTGACCCCCATGATGCTAAGGATTTTGATGATGCAGTCTGCCTAGTTCAGCAAGATGGTAAGACTACTCTTTGGGTTGCTATTGCAGATGTTGCACATTATGTTAGGCTTGGCACTAGACTAGACGCAGCAGCAAGAGCAAGAGCTACATCGGTGTATTTACCACACACAGTATTGCCTATGCTGCCACCTAGGCTGGCTGATGATTTGTGTTCTCTTAGAGCAGAAGTAGACAGACTTGCCATGGTCGTTGCTATGGAATTAGATAGTGAATCTAAGGTCACTAAATCAACGGCCTATGAAGCAGTAATCAAGGTAAAACAAAATCTGTCATATGAGGATTCTATCGGCGATGAACGCTTTGATTCGATGTTTGAGCTAGCTAAAATATGGCAAGCAAGAGAAGTGAAACTTAACATTGCTAATGCTGAAATGCGGCCGCGTATATTAGCTAATGAACAGATTAAAGTCATGATTAAATGGCCTACTGATGCAACAAGAATGATTGAATCGTTTATGGTTGCTACCAATGCTGCTGTTGGCCATATGCTTGGTAAATTAGCTGCTCCACTGCCTTGGCGTTGTCACGCACCACCCGATTCTAGTGAGGTTCAGGAATTGAATGCTAAATTATCTGCCCTTGGGGTTAACATCGAATTACCAATGCCGTCATTCAAGACTCACGGCCAAAGTGATAGTGATGAATTGTCTAACTTACTGGGCGCTTGGGCAAATACCACCGTTGAGCCAATAGCGCCCCCACAAACTACTCAGCCAGACTCCAAAGATGTGCAACCATACCTCAGTGAAGTACTGGACCCTGAAGCCCGACAGGATATTTTAGATTCGCTTGCTGATGCCCAAAAGGCTGCTTCGAAATTGGACAAAAAAACCCGGCGAGTGGTTGATCAAGGGTTATTTCAACTAATGCAAAGAGCCAATTATTCTGCAGATAATTTAGGTCATTTTGGTTTAAACCTCGACGCCTATGTTCATTTTACTAGCCCGATTAGAAGATATCCAGACCTAATGGTACACCGCCAATTAAAGAGCCATCTTAACGGAGGAGAGTGGGCTCATGACTTAGCAGATACCGCTGATATTGCCGAGCATTGTAGTAACCAATCTGTGATTGCCAAGTACATTGAGTGGGAGTTGGTGGCCAATGCTTACCATATTCATTTGCTGCGCGGTGGGGAAATTGATTCCATTTCAGAAAATAATTTTCCCGAACTAATAGAAAAATCATGGCCGGCAAGAATTGTTGGGCTGAGAACTCCTTGGGTATTTCTAGATCTCAATGATGATGGGGCAATTCAAGGCAGAATGCACCTAAGACAAATGGGCAGTAAACAGCGATTGAATATCGATGAAAACGGTTTAGAGGTTAGTACTGCAGAACCAGGTAGAGATGGTGAATTTAGAGTAATTGCCAAACTCGGCGAACATTACCCTTGCCGACTGCGCGGCATCGATATTTGGAGTGGTTCGCTTGACTTGGCGCCAAAGTAGTTTTTTGTGGATAAGATAGTTTATATTGACTAGAATAATCCAAAACCCATAGCGAATAGAATTGGATTAAATGCGATAAATGCTACTGATGTGAAATAATGAGTCAAGATTTGATGCGCCTAGAGATTCAAGGGATGACGTGTGCAGCGTGTGTCTCATCTGTTGAAATGATAGTCAATAAACATGAATCTGTCAAAGCGGTAAATGTCAATCTGCCACTAAATAGTGCAGCAATTCAATTACACGAGAATGCGCCCATATCAGTCACTGAAGAAATAATTCAAAAAATTAAGCAAGGTGGTTTTGGTGCATCACGACCCAAACAATCGAAGGATCGAAGAACGATTCTTGAACAACACGTCTCGTTAGAAGGACGTAAAGCCGCATTAGCGTTGATTCTAGCATTACCAACAATATATCTCACCATGTTTGCCGATGATTTAGGTGATTTCTCGGGATTCGATTTACGCTTATTACTCGCCGCAATCATGACGATTCCGGTTTATTTTTGGTCTGGTTTTAGTTTTATTACCAGCGCTTGGAAATCAATTCGCCGGGGCGGCGCTAACATGGATGTTTTGATTCACCTTGGCACCAGTGTCGCTTTTATTTGGTCGTGCGGAGTTGTCTTAGCGGGCAAATATGATAGTTTACCAGGCGTTTTAGTTAACGCTGAACACGTGTTTTTCGATGGCATAGTATTCATTATCGGATTTGTCTTACTAGGTAATTATCTTGAGTCTGCTGCCAAACTAAAAGCCACTGATGCCATTCATTCCCTTATGCAACTACAACCTAATCAGGCAAGAGTTGTTGCTGATGATGATTTTACTGAAATGATTGATGTGACTTTGGTAAAGGTTGGTACACTAGTGAAAATAAAGACTGGTGAAACCATCCCAATCGATGGCATACTCGAAGATTGTAAAGCAAGTATTGACCAGTCCACTATGACTGGTGAGTCTTATCCAGTGCGCAAGAGTTCTGGCGATGAAGTCTACGGCGGAACTATTGTACTGGATGGAACTGTATTGTTGAGAACCAATAAAGTCGCTGAAGAGACCTTGCTAGCTAACATCATTTCTATGGTTGAAGATGCACAATCTGGCAAAGCCCCAATCCAAAGATTGGTTGACAAAATCTCCGCAATCTTTGTCCCGGTAGTTATTATCCTAGCCTTAGTATCTGGATTATTTTGGGCAACAATTGGCCATGATATGATTGATAATCCAATGAACTCAGGCTATGAATTAGCTTTGATGGTAATAATTTCCACCCTAGTAATCGCTTGCCCTTGTGCACTTGGTTTAGCCACCCCAATTGCTCTAGTCATCGGTACCAGCGTGGGGGCGCAAAATGGATTACTGATCAAAGGCATCGATGCATTAGAATCAGTCAATCGATGTAAGTTAATGGTTGTCGACAAGACTGGTACTGTAACAATTGGCAGGCCAAGAGTGAGTCATATCGAAATTATTGATTGTGAAGTCAAAGAAATACTTTCCATTGCTGCAGCGTTAGAGCAAGAATCTGTTCACCCGCTAGCATCAGCCATCATTACCTCATGGTCTAATGTCACCACTGATAGACCAGAAATTAACGACATTCGAGTCATGCCTGGAATGGGTATGGTTGGCGAATATTCGGGTCAGGTTGTCGCTGCTGGCAACCTAGAATTGATGCTCGAAGTCGGAGTTGAACTTGATTCTGAGATGAAGCAGCGAATTACCAAGTCAACTAAGAAAGGCATTTCAATCGTATTTGTCTGTCAAGGTGCTAAACTGTTAGGCTGGATGGAGTTATCCGACCGAATCAGAGATAGTTCCAAGATTGCCGTTAAGCGGGCACAGCAACTAGGCCTTGAGGTGGTTATGTTAACCGGCGATAATCAACAATCCGCTGAGTCAATTGCTACCCAAGTAGGAATTGAGAGAGTGATTTCTGGTGTTAAGCCTGATGAAAAGGCTGAACAAATACAATCATTACAATCTGGCGGACATAAAGTCATCATGATTGGCGATGGCATCAATGATGCAGCAGCCTTGAGTATTGCTGATGTTGGAATTGCGATGGGAGCTGGATCAGATATTGCTCTTGATGCGGCAGATTTCGTATTAATCCGTAACGATTTAATCGATGCGGTCTCTTCAATTGAATTGGGCAATGCTACTATGCGTAGAATACGCAGTAACCTTGGCTGGGCGTTTTCTTACAATGTGATTGGCATACCGCTAGCAATGGGATTATTACTCCCGTTCACTGGATTTTTACTGCCGCCCGCCTATGCTGCAGCGGCAATGTCACTATCATCGGTAAGCGTAGTTGGCAACTCACTAATTCTACGCTGGTGGCGACCTATTGCTGAGTAGTGATAAGCAAAGCCTTGTTAATCACCACACCTTGGATTATACATGGGTGAGATAGTTCACAACCTAGCAATTTACGGAATGACTTGTGGCTGCTGTACTGGCAGAGTCATGCGAGTTTTACAATCAAATCCAGAAGTTTTAGACGCTAAATTGTCGTTTGAAAAAGATTCAGGAATTATCAAGACTACTGAAAAATTGAGCACTGATAAGGTGATTATAATGGTCAATGAGGCTGGATTCATAGCTTCTGCATAAGCGCTTAATTGAAATGTTAGAGATGACGCCCAAAGTTTGCGCGGGGGTCGCCCAGCTTGGTCAACGGCGGTGGGTTTAGGTCCCATTCCTTATCGGTTCGCAGGTTCGAATCCTGCCCCCCGCACCACGATTTATCATAAAATAAACGTCAGTATCTAAATACACTGCAGATCATCAATCAAATTGATTGGGCGCTGCCTGTTTATTTACGAAAACATGAGCCTATGTACTACGATGTTGGCGTAT
>QXXX01000027.1:0-1092 GCA_009887195.1 Candidatus Poseidoniales archaeon
CCACCCATTATTTTCAATCATCATTAGTAATAACATCACTTGGTTTACCCGTTAGTATTGCACGAAGCTTTTCGTTGTCATTTTGAATAGCGGTAAGTAATTCATAATTACAGGACAATGATTCTGCTAGTACTGCTAACGCTTGCGAATCCTTCGGCAGACACTTACCGCCAAAGCCACGACTTAATCCAAATATTGGATCTAAATGTGAATCGCCAATAGGTTGGTCTTGTTTGGTGGTAATGATGTCCTTTATTTTATACCAATCTTCGCCAAGTGCTTGGCAAATGTCATACATTTGATTAGCAAAAATAACCTTGGTTGCATAGAATGTATTTTTGGTGTATTTGACTAATTCAGCTTGGGTTGGTGTTACCTGGAACAAATTTTCAGAACGCAACACACCTGCATCCTTATGTTGTTTGAACACAGTTTGCGCAACGTCTTCGTGGTGAGTGCCACAGACTAATATGTCTTGATTAGCGAAATCTTCTAATCTACGTCTTTCGACCAGGAATTCTGGAGAATAGGCAATTTTTAGATGGCCATATTTATCATGGAATTGCTGGGTTGTACCTGGAATTACCGTACTCTTGATGACTGCGGTAAAGCCATCGGGTAAGGAGTCCAGTATTTCTTCAACAATCCTAGTATCGCACCCTCCGTGTACTGGATGAGGTGGCGTTGGAACTGCGATATAGGCAAAATCAACATTATCGATAACATGGTTTAGTGTTGTTCCTCTAGCCGGGTCATGAACAAATAACTCATGTGCATCTTTGAAGCAATGTTCGATTGCGCCACCGACCATTCCCGCACCAATAATTCCAACCTTCATGGCTGTGCGAATGGAAGGACATGTATTGTGGTTTCGATTTTAGTCTTTATACGGACTTGGATTTAATTTTCCTTCTTTAGCCATGATTGAGGCTTCTAATAATGAATCCGGAGTTCCACAGTCAACCCATGTTTCTTTACCAATATTGAGTAGTTTTGCCGAATTATTTTGAACATATTTTCTATTTATGTCTGTGATGGAGAATGAGTCATTATACTCCTCGATACAGATATCAACATAATCCCAAAATTTTT
>QXXX01000027.1:1102-1662 GCA_009887195.1 Candidatus Poseidoniales archaeon
AATTCCAATTTTCACTAGTCCCACTCACCTGTAGTTTGTAATATATCTCGATTAATTTCTGTAAGGGTTTGGATTTAATTTCCCATCTCTGGCCATTATAGAAGCGTCTAGTAATGAGTCGGGAGTTCCGCAGTCAACCCATGTTTCTTTACCAATGTTGAGCAACCGAGCGGAATTATTTTGCACATACTTACGATTGACGTCAGTAATTGATAATTTTTCACCATACTCTTTTTCACATTGATCCATTAAACTCCAAAATTGTTCATCATAGAGATATATTCCACCAATAGCAATATTTGAGGGTGGCGATTCTGGTTTTTCAACAATGTCAACAATGTTACCATGTTCATCAAACTCAGCAACCCCAAAGGCGTTCGGATTTTCTTCTTCTCTAGATAATAATATGCACCCAGGATTTATCTTTGCCTGTCTGAATGATTCTACATACTCAGATAGTTCAATAGTAGTAATATTGTCTGAAAAATAGATTAACAAACGACAGTCTTCATTATGCGGCCTTGCTAAATTTAGCGCGTTTGCGACACCTTCAGGAGTTT
>QXXX01000027.1:1672-12910 GCA_009887195.1 Candidatus Poseidoniales archaeon
AGTTTCTTCCAAGACATAATGAATTTGTTCCCCCGCTAATCCGGAGCCAACATGTTTGGCAATTTGTCCAATGAATTGGTTTGATATTATGGTGATATTCTTGATTCCAGCCCGTCTAATTGTACCAAGAGCATAATCAATTACCGGGCGTTCATACAATGGAAGGAGGGTTTTTTGAGAGATTTTAGTGAACGGATACAGGCGACTTCCGTGGCCCCCTGCCACCAATATTGCCTTGACCTTCATATTGTCAACTAACTAGGAGTCATATATTTGACTTCCTTAGTCTTCTTTATACAAATCACTAACTGCACCATCTTTACTATTTTTGTCAAACCATCCTGTTTTTATTAACTCACCGAGATTGTCAACTCCGGCTTCGATAAGATCAGGGTCTGTGTTCTCTGAGTCTGTCCATTGTTTTGCCGCATCTTTGGCATATTGTTTATCTGCCATACCTACCATTGCCTCAGTTTCGGTAATGATAGACTCAATATCGTCATATTGTTTATTCTCAAAAGCATCAATTCTAGACTTAGCAGTAGAAAAGTTACTGGTTTTGTCACCAAAGGCAGGTCCTTTTTCATCACTACCTCTATTCCTCAAGTGTTGCTTATTTGAATAATTTGACGGCTTATTACTAATGTCTGATGGATTATTTGTCTCATCACTAGAATCACTCAAACCAGCCGATAGCAATTCACTGGTCAATAATTCAATCTCTCTACTAAATATTATAGATAATAATTTGTTAGTTTGGATTATCACTAATGCAATGGTAAGGATTGATAAAAAGATGATATAATCTGGAATATTAGCGCCAAAAATAATCAGGATTATACTTGAATGAAGTGCACATATTAACACTGGAACGATAGTTCTAAACCGATTCAATCTAATTCTTAGCTGATTTATTTCTTGATTATACTGCATCTTATCTTCCTTATTCTAGAATCTTATTTAATTTATTCAACAACTCAGGGTTTTCAAGTTCGGTTTCATTCCACCTTAGCGATTTAATTGCGGTAATCTTTCGCACAGTAATTGAATTAGTCATTCTCTCATGAGCAAACTGACCAAGCAAACTGAACACTAGTATGCAAGCTAAACCGAAATACCATGACGTGAGGTAAGTAACTACAATTGCAATTAGTATTGATTGAATTATAACGGCAATTACTCTACCCTTCAGCTTCTTTTCAGACGTTAATGCATCAATTAGTAATTGAGCAGCCGCTTTTTTTGGTAGGGCCATGACAAGGCCCCTCATCTTATTGTGATAAAGCAATCATTGTCGATCTCAATAATTGAGCCAGTCATAAGAGAATGTTCTATTGCTTCATCAATTTCTTCATAAGAAATACCAGTTTTATCAAGTTCTGTAACGATTAACTCGAGCGATGCAGCATCTTTCCCTCTTGCTAATTCACCCTCGATAATCATCAATAAGTTTTGGCAAGCCACAGCCAGTAGTGGGTCGTCACCTTGGTCATCCGGTAACAGGTTCAAGAATGCATTAACCGGATGTGTTTCAGAATACTGTTCATCATTATCTATCGCTCTTGAGCCAAGGCCCACAATGGACTTATCAACATCTATACTAAAGCAATCAAACAGATTTGTCTGGTTTTTATCAGCGAATCTCAAATTATCATTTTTCAACCGTTCTTTAATGTCCGTTATGCGCTTTATTCTTTGTTCAGCCGTTTTTAATTCAACTTCTAATTCGCTTGAAATGATGTCTAAACTTGCGCTTGCTTGTTGCTTGAGCCAAGATTCGAGTTCCCAGTGAGGGTCAATCCCCATCATGACCTCGCAGAGTCTCTGAATCTCTGCTGGCATTGAGCCAAGATGCAGCGGGTCGTCTCGCATATCCACTTGTTAGATTTGACAGCCTATGAATAATATCATTAAACAAATAGGCAAACCTCGGTAATTTAGATAAAATCGCAGTTAAGAATTAGCTGTTCTATTCCGCCATTCTTCCTCAAATTGAGCCCATAACTCTTGTTCCACCTGTTGCCTAATTTGAACTTCTAAGTGAGGGGTTAATTGCTCAATTAATGCTTCCTGGATTTCTAATGCCATAGTATTTATCACCCGATTTTCAGTTTCAATTACGATTGCTTCCCGCTCTTTGTCACCTAGTTCATTCGATGCAGTTGACTTGCGATTTGTTCTATCAACCTCAGCAGCAACGAGTCTTTTTATCTCAATAATCAGTTTATCAATAACGGCTAATTCCCAACTATCTGTTGGGCTTGGGACATTCATTCTTGCTGCAAGGTTCCTAAGATTTTGCACAATTCTTGCTCTTACCGGATTGCCAACTTCAAAATCATGGGCACCAGAAACAAACCCGACCAAACAATCCAGCCATTCTTCATGACTAATATCAGCACCACATCCGGGACAGTTACTAATTTCATCAGATTTTATTTCATTGCTATCTAATTTATCGACTTTTTCTCTGCCTTTACGTCTCATCGGTTTTGGAGCATCATCAATATCAAAGGAAATACTGGTGCCAAAAGTGCCTTTATTCGGGTTGACCCCGGTTTCGCTAACCATTTCTTTCACTAAGAAATTATTTATTTAAGATAAAACTATTATGCCGACAAAAACCTCAAAACCCAATTTATGCGGCTTAAACCTAAACACTACGGTAGTTCCCAGCAATAATGTTAACACTTGTTTGAAGATTTTTATCATTGTTGAACTCAACCTCTATATCTGGTAAATCATTATTTTCGATCAACTTCAGCATGTTCTTAGCTACTCTAGAAATCTCATCAACAATGGTAATTGATGCCATCTTTGCTGACCTAGATAACGGATTGAGATCTACTACAATAACGGTTTTTCCCATCTCAACCAATGCCTCACACCGGTCGCCATCCTCAAGTGGCACTAGGATCACATCGCTAGAGTAAATCCCTTCAGTACAACACTTTGCTCTAGGGCCCTTAAGTCCTGGAATCGTAGTATCAGGATTTTCCCCAAGGATATTAACCGAAATATCATGTTCTTGTTTTAACCTATCCAAGTATCCAAACAAGGCACTAATTCGCTGCTCTGTGCGATAAAAAATGTTAACCTCAATCGGACATTGCAAGTATTCAGCAATTTTCATTAGTTCATATCCTGCTAACGCTGTAGTATTGCCATTTAGCGAAATTACTGGTCTTTTTCCGGCCATTAAGTGCGCTAAGGCATTTTTTGTTGCTTGTGAAGCATTTGGCGATGTCTTTTCCCCAATCAAGTAATCATAAGCCTCTCCGCGCCCGTGAGCAATTAGCGCACTATCTGCAAGCATTCCCTGCTTGGCTGCATTTTCAAGTAGATGTCTACTGAATAATGATTGATATCTAGGGTGGCTAGGATCAGCAGAAAAACCTGACATTTAATCACCAAAAATCATTGACATATCCAATGGTTTCACTCCACGGTTAATCGCACTAGTCGATAAAACATCGATGCCACATTCAAACCACTGTTCCAACTTTTCATGGGTAATGTTGCCACTAGCTTCCAAATAAACGGCGTCTCTAAGCCCCATATCCTCTAATTGGCTAACTACTTGTTTGGATTTTTCAGGTCCGAAGTTATCTAACATAATTACCGCTTTATGGCCAGATTCTCCGTGAGTATTTTGCCATATAGCGGCAGCAGTAATTGCTTCTTTTTCTGTTCTTACTTCAATTTCCAAAAAGGAATTTAATTGTTCTACATCTAATTCTTGAATAAATTTAGCAATTCTTTCATTATTATCGTTGGAAGCGTCATCCATTGAAGCCAAATCATTTTCTTTAATCATTAAAGCATCTTCTCGATTTAGTCGATGAGTTAAGCCACCACCAAGGTGAACTGCCCATTTATCCAGTAACCCCCAAGTCGTCTTACGAGTACAAGCAATCTGCTTTACTGCAATAGATGACCATTTTTTAGTCTCAGTGGCAATCCCTGATAATTGACCTAGGATGTTTAGAATACTTCGCTCCATTTTTAGTATGCTTTCTTCATCTCCATTAATGGTCGCGATATCGTCACCTATTGACACTTTTTTCCCATCAGATGCATGCCACTTAATGTTGATTGAAGGCGCCCAAATTTGAATAAGATGATCGACCATTGCCGTGCCTGCCACTAACCCATTATCTTTGGCGATAATTGTCGCAGTTGTCTTTTCCCCCATACCAAATAGCGGGCTATCAATACAATCATCAGCCAAAATCGTGGTAATCCAACGGTCCATACTAGAGAGCAACAATCTGCTGATTCCTTCATCCGCAGTCCACAGTAAATGACCGCGGTCGTGGGGTAATATGCCTGACTCCGCCATGATTAATCCAATGGGCTCATGATATAGAATTGCACCCCTCGATTAAATTAGCAATATAATCATAGAAACATAACACAATTCAAATCCATAGTTTACTTGGCATGAGCATGGAGACAGAGGCGCAATCTCATATTGGGGGGCACATTACTCTGTTCTTCACAGTTGAAAAAGAGGGGCGTCTACTACGTAATCAAGGTAGCAGGGGAGTTGGACTGAATATCGACCACGGAGTTATCGCAAGGGTCACACAACTATCCAGTGACGGCCAAATCTTAGATTCAACAATTACCATAACCGATCATCAAGGTGACCTGTTAGTCGATTCTGAACAACAGTATCGTCAATTAATTGATGAGTTGGTTTATGCAAGACTGCTGCATGAAAGTTATACTTTTGATATTGAAATTACTCTCCAATTGCCAACAAGTCAGGGAATGGGGATGTCTGCAGCAGGATTAATTGCTCTTGCTACTGCATTTAGAGAATTAACCGGTGAAGGAAACCTTGATCAATATTATCGGATTTGTCATCGAATAGAGAGATTGCGTGGCTCTGGCCTTGGTGATGTTTTGGGGATTTATGCAGGTGGCGTAGAAATGCGCTTGCAACCAGGCGCGCCGGGTGCTTCAGGTCGGAGCCTAGGTTTCCCATGCCGTCAGCCAGTAATTGTGGTTTGGCAACCAGAAGAAACACGACACACTTCGAGTTATATCGATAATCCTGATTGGCAATTAAAAATTACTCAAGCAGGCCATAGAGCCCTTAACAAACTCAAAACAGGACCTTGGAATCATTCTCGTTGGTCTGATATTTTAGTACAATCAAATAATTTTTCTAGAGAATCAGAATTACTAGACGAGGTTGAAAGAAAGCAGTTGTTAAACTTAGTACGCAAGGTCGTCAAGGATTTAGAGTTACAAACTCATCTCAGTATTAGGCTATGTATGCTAGGAGTTTCTGTGGTTATATTGCCCAGAAAACTAAGTCGACAGATAACTAAACAAGAGCTTGATGACTTAAACAATAATTTAGTTAAACTAAGTTTAGGATCAATAATAACCAGTATCTCATCTTAGTCAGATGCTAGTTTGGATAAATCCAGCACTCCAGCATCAAGCATAGTGCAGCCAGGAATGAACAAATTTTCACTAAAACCGTGACGATATACCACAGCACCACTTCCCCATTCATCGATATAGCGATTCATTTGCTTCGACATTTTCTTGCGTTGAAATGCCACATCAGCTCCATAGAAGTGTTTAGCATCAATCCAAGCAATTGGATTTCCATTAATCTCAACATGGTCTAGAAATAGTATGTCAGGTGTATTTATTGGCCTGCCATGTTCAAGTTTTTGTTCAGATACCATTTCAGGCTGTCGTCTGATTGTTACTCCTTTTGATTCAAACCAGTCTGAGAGGATTTCTTCAAACAGATCCGCTCTAGTATGAGTTTCAGATTGATCAACATTTGATACCCGATCAGCAGCTTCTGCCATCTCAAATTCGTTCCTCTCTCTTTCTTTCATCTTACTAGGGTCTCTTAGACATTCCTTGATTCGTGATTTAGACCAACGCTTTTCAGCCAATACGATTCTGAATATATTCATTGGAGGAAAATCAAACCGCTTAGATAAATCGACAACAGAGACTCCTTCAGAATATAATCTGTTTAGCGCTTTTGCGCGGGACTTTAACCTGCCGTGACCATAAACAGTCTTCTGTTGCAACAGGGCTGATCTAAGGGATAATGCTTGATCAAGAGTCATTTTCTTTTTGTCGACAAAATCCGCTATCTCTTGAACTCGGTCATCTTCAAGCCAACCGAATTCACCCTTACGTAGCACAAATTTTGACAACGATTCTTCATCTTTTAAGGGAACCGGGCTATTTTCCCAGTCAAATGAAAATTTCTTTACTTCCGCCATTTCTTCAGGAATACCCAGCGGTTTTTCAGCTAAATCAAACCGCTGATTGGCCTTCTTTTGTGCAGCATCAACAAATTCCGCACTTCGTTCAATCAAAACAGCTTTCTTTGTAGTTCCGTATCGCTTGTTATTTTGCCGATTGCGTGACCGAGAATTTTCGGGTTGTTTTCTCGAGGTCACATATCACTCTCAAAGCCGACAATCTTTGAACTATCGCATTGTCATAGGGTTATATTTATTCATTTTCAGAAACTTGTTGGTACTCAACAGTCCCGTGGCTAGATAAATCATCAAACAACTGGGAAACAATTGCTTTGGCCAGTCGCTTACCAAAACGTAGCAGTCGGCCCAACTTTGAAATTTCCCACCAGGCTGAGATTTCAATCCCGCCATTTTCAGTTTCTAACACTGTAATTTCGACAATCAAACGTTGTATTGCTAGTGCTGAGGTCCGACCATTTATTTTTTGACCAATCCAGGTTAAGCGAAGTTCAGCAAAACATGGATCTTCTGAGGATTTAATTTGTGAAACCTGCCACAAATCCTCAACCAACTGTTGCGCTATAATACGGTGGAGGTCGAAACGCTGATTTTCTTGTAACCTGCCCTGCTGCTCCGATAAAATTCTGTTGGCAACTTTGTTCCACAAAGGCCAACAATTCAAATTTAACAAATTAAAGCTAACATTATGCGACTGGTCAATCATTAGTTGCTTCCTTAGAATCAAGTCAGGATGAGACATGATACTTACCTCAAGCAAAAATAATGCCTGGGCTTAGCGGTAAAGCAGATTTTTCCCGCCCATCAGCAAGGTCATAATCTTCTGTCTTGATAACTTTGATTTCTTCTAGTCCTAACTCTTTAGCAAAGAATTCTGCCCTTGTACTCAACACCTCTATTTCATTGATATTTTGCAGGATTAGCTCTTTCGCTTTGTCATCCCACTTGAATACTTGAGACAACATTCTCTTGTTCCAATATTGCAGGATTTCGCCCATGTTATGCTCATTAACAAAACTCATCTGTTTAATTTCTTGAATGAAGTTTCTGACATTGCCACCATCTGCAATGAAATTTATTGCATTTACCGACAACTTCTGTTTCCAATCAGGGGCGGTCACCAAAGTCAAAACCTTGGCTGCTCCATCAAGATGCCGTTCTGCAATTGATTTTACTTTACGTGCATTTTCTAGGACACCTCTCATGATAAACTCCTTATCTAGGTTGAGTTGCTCATCTGATTCTAGATTTTGGACACTTGGCATTTCAGATGCCGAAACCAATTGACTAAATTCCAAGCATTTACCCCATTCTTCTGCTAGATGAGGCGTAGAAACTGACATTAGATAAGTCCAACTTTCCATCAGGCTTTTTCCCACTTCGAGATTATTACCACCACGGCGAATATACCAGTTGATGTCCTTAATCAACTCATAATGAGATATTTCAACGGCCCTGCGCAAATCGTAAGTTTTCATGGCTTGTTTGAATTCAGCAACTCTTTGTTTTAGTCTAGCAGTCAACCACCCATCTATTGGAGATTTTTCACTGCCCCAATTTAGGATTGTTTCAGGAATGGATTGCAACTGTAGCATAACTCTGTGATTTGCTTCCAATGCTGTGTCTGACCAATCCATGCCGGCAGTTGGATTGGCTGCGAATAGAATAAACAATCTGACTGTATCTGCCCCGAATTGTTCAATCATGTCTTCAGGAGATACTGTATTACCAAGCGATTTACTCATTTTAGCAGATCTCATAGATAAGCCGTCGCCACATTGTGGGCATGGCATGCCAACGTGGTCGACGCTGAGGGTGATTGCGCAGGATTCACACCAGGGTGCTGCTTTGTTAACCATGCCTTGGCACAGTAATTCATTGAATGGTTCATCTATTGAATGAAGTCCCAAATCTCTGAGCGCCTTGGTCCAAAACCGTGCGTAGATTAGATGCATCTGTGCATGTTCAATACCACCACAGTAAAAGTCAACATTCATCCAATCATTTGCTGCTTCTTTAGAAAAACATTCATCGTTATTTGTTGCGTCCGTATACCTTAAGAAGTACCAAGAAGAATCAACAAAGGTATCCATGGTATCGGTTTCCCTGCGCGCATCTTTGCCACATTTTGGACATTTTACCGCCATAAATTCCGCTGATGTCTCAAGCGGATTGCCTTTACCAAAAACAATGTCTCGTGGCAGCTCAACCGGCAAATCTTCCTCTGGTACGGGAACTGCACCACACTCATCACAGTGAATTATTGGTATTGGAGTGCCCCAATATCTCTGTCTTGATATTAACCAAGGGCGAATTTTCCAATTTAGTTTTCTTTCCCCTTTACCATGCTTAACTAATTCATCGATAACTGCGGTAATAGCGGCCTGGCCATGTAATCCGTCAAACTTCGTCGAGCCAGTATTTACCATCCAGCCATATTCAGTTTCCGCTTTTGTTAGCTCAGCTGATTGGTCGCCATCCTCGCTCATCACAAGTGCCCGTCTAATGGGTATGGAGAATTTTTGTGCGAAATCGAAATCCCTCTCATCGTGTGCTGGAACAGCCATTACAGCACCAGTTCCATAAGATGCGATGACAAAGTTTCCACTCCAAATTGGAATTTTTTCGCCAGTTAACGGATGGATTGCATACTTCCCAAGAGGTACACCCTTCTTTTTGTTCATGTTTTTGATTCTGTCAAATTCAGTCATTACTGATACTTCATCATGTAAAGCCCTCCAATCCGTCTCAAATTCAGTTCCTGAGACTAATTGTTCGGCTAACGGATGTTCAGGTGCTAGAGTGATAAAAGTAACTCCGTACAAGGTATCTGGCCTAGTGGTAAACACGGTAATAGTCTGTTCTGAGTCTTCAATTTCAAAGTTTATTTCCGCACCTTCTGAGCGGCCAAGCCAATCACGCTGCATTGCTGCAACATTTTCAGGGAAATTGATGGTATCTAAGCCGTCAACCAGTTCCTGTGCATACTTTGGAATATCCAAAAACCATTGGCTCATTTCTTTTTGTTTTACCGGCCCGTTACATCTCCAGCACCTTCCAGCCTTGACTTGTTCATTTGCTAGAACTGTGTTACAAGTGTTACACCAATTAACTGGGGCAAATTCCTGAAATGCTAAGCCTGTTTCAAAAAATTTGGTAAAAAACCACTGATTCCACTTGTAATATTTTGGATCGTGACTCTTGACCATTCTTCGCCAATCATAAGAAAATCCCATTCTTTTAATTTGCTTGGTTATTGAAGCCATGTTACGTTCGGTTATTTCGTGAGGATGTCCGCCCTCTTTTATTGCCGCATTCTCCGCTGGCATGCCAAATGAGTCAAATCCCATTGGATACAATACATCATGACCTGTCATTCTCTTGTATCTAGCAACTGCATCGCCAATAGAGTAGTTTCTAACGTGACCCATATGCATTTTCCCAGAAGGATATGGGTACATTTCAAGACAATAAAAGGAGGGTTTTCCGTGATTTATCTTTGAATGAAAAATCTTTTCTTCATCCCAGCGCATTTGCCAATAATCTTCATTGACGCTTTGGATACTGTAATTCAAGGGGGCACCTCCATTCCGGAATGCTACTCCCACCATAAGTTGCCATTTCAAACCCACTATTGAAGAACCAATTTGACCTAGGTTAGTCATGGGTCGCAGAATTGAGGTTCGAGTGCCGTCAAGAATCGATTTGGCGGGAGGTTGGACAGATGTTCCAGTATACTGCCAGAACAAAACTGGAGAAGTGGTCAACATCGCCATCAATCAATATGTTAGAAGTGAGATGATTATTGATGATGAGCGGAAAATATCATTGTCATATTCAACAGATATGCCAACAGGTTCGGGACTGGGCACAAGTGGTGCGATGAATGTAGGATTAATTTCAACCATCATGTCTAATTCAAAAGATTCTCTTGATGCTGCTGAAATTGCATATCAGTTTGAGGCTTTAATGGGCAATAAGGGTGGTAGGCAAGACCAGTGGGCTAGTGCACTAGGTGGGATAAACCATCTTACTTTTGTAAATGAAGAAGTCAAAGTAACCCCCCTTTCACCATCAACAGAATTTTGTAATTGGCTTGAGAATCATATTTTGTTGTTTAACAGTCATATTACTCACGTATCTGGTGAGTTACACCAGAGTGTTTGGACGCGCTACAATAATGGAGATGAGGAAATTTCGAGTGCTCTAGACATGATTAGGCAAGCCGGCCTAGATATGGCATCAGCAATTTCCAAGGAATCAAAATCAGCAGTAATCTCATCGATAAATCAAGTAATGATTGCTGTTGATCTGCTAGGAAAAGAACTTCACCAACCATTCCGGCAAGTTCTCTCGGAGTTAACAAAGCAAAATTTGGTTGCAACATGGAAAGCCATGGGAGCAGGTGGCGGTGGAGTTGTTGGTATTGTGATTAATAATTTATCAGATCGAGAAAAAATAGTATCTTTACTCGAGGAGAAGGGTTGGAGTCATATAGATTGGTCAATTGATTTTACTGGGATTTATCGTACTGAAACTATTCTTTAAGTTTGACAAATTCTATATCGGTTTCTAATAAGAAGATTGCTTCTTTAGTCAATTTATATCTATTTTTAACACCCATTTTACGCTTTTCAACTAACCCATATTTCTGTAATGTTCTTAGATGGTGAGAAATTAGTTGCTGACTCTTCTCTAATTTTTTTGCCAATTCAGATTGAGTAGGGAAATCGCCATATTGATGCTCATCATCAAGCAGTGTGAGTATCTTACCTTGCAAGCTTTTAGGGTCCGGTGATAGTAATGGTACGGGCAAATTTTCAGGATTCATACCAGGGTATAGTGAGTTATTTAACGGATAATATCTGACAAACCTTCCATCATTGACTCGCCAAATTAACTCTTGATTTTCCAATAATCTCAAATGATGGGTAATTTGGCCATTACTCATCCTTAAAGCCGCCATTAA
>QXXX01000027.1:12920-13154 GCA_009887195.1 Candidatus Poseidoniales archaeon
GCCTATTAATCGCCCACGTTGGAAACGTCCATCAGCGGTTTCATGAGTTTTTCCGACCAATCCTAGTAACCACAAGCCTGCAGTAGTTGTTGGTATTCTAAGACTCTCAGTATTAGATACAATTACTAGTAAACCTAACAATACAGACGAACTTGTAACACTAATAACTGCTAATTCGGTAACTGTTACAGTTTCTTCTTCCTCAGGCTCTTGTTCAGATAAGAACACTTGTTC
>QXXX01000028.1:0-55772 GCA_009887195.1 Candidatus Poseidoniales archaeon
CAGGTCGAGAATATTTCGCAGTTCCCAAAGGTATTATCTCTGGCGCAGAATTCTCAACGAATATTTCGATTGGAATTGTCTCATCATCTGGAATAAAATGAGGGCCGTACTGACTCTCTTGATCCCGTTCTCCATTCAACCACGTTGACGAAATACCGACCTTGCCTAAATCATCAATAGCAATAATTTTCAAAGATTGTATTCCAGGTGACATGCCGTTTGGAATTACCATCATTGCACTCCAAACTTGCCCAGTATAATTCATCGGTACAATTTCACCACCATAGTCACGCAAGTCGATATCTACACTTGCTACGCCATGACCATCATAAGCCACCAGATTAACCACCATAGCGGTGCCTCGAGGTCCTTGATTCGGTAAAATTTCAACTGAGGTGAGTCTTGGTGCTTGATTTATGACTGCAATATCTTTACTAAAGATGGTCGTTACATCAAAAGAATCTATTGCCGACACACTAAGAGAAATATTGCCAACTTCCAGTCCAGGCACAATGATTCTAGTGGTATACTTATCGTCACCAATTGCCGCATCACCATCTAGCCCACGGTCATTCATTGCCACGATGCCTCCTCCAATTGGAGTTAGGTCAACGGTAACTTGCTCAAGATTCCAGTCGATGTCTGAAACATCAGCAACTAAGGTTGCTACACTACCGCCTTCCGATATTACTAGACCTTCAAACAAATAGAGGTCAGAAATTATCGGTGCAGAATTTTCTTCTGCCGTAACAACTGCCGGAGATAACACTCTAGTGAGCAATTGTGATTCGGTGAAGTTTGCGATGTTATCATCCTCGCCAAATGGGATTTCTAACACTCTGGTGACACTTGAAACCAATCCTTTCAAAGGACCTTCATCAATGATTGCACCAAAGGCAGTACCGGTTTCTTCACCGTTATATTGGCCTGTCCAAGAAACAACATGGAAGTTATGCCCATCTCTAGGGTCGTTGGCATTCTGGCCGGCTGTAACGGTCAAGAATAAGCCCTCTTGACCCGCTAGTCTGAGTTCATCACCAGTTATCATTGGTATGGGCATGAGACCAGTTTCCCTACTAACTGTTAGATTGCCGAGCGCTTCTTCTACTTCAGGTGCTTCTGCTTCCTGTTGAATCGGGCTGCGCTCAGGATACTCTTCACCACTAGATGAGTCAGCACCTGTTTCTTCCCAAACAAAACGTACTGTACGGTTATCCCAATCAGAATATATCACTTGGTAATCCCATGTTTGATTGTGAGTAGCACCAATTCCAGCCCCGTCAAAGAAATTACCACCATTTACTCCTGTAAGATTAAACCAAGATTCCTCATGAATTACATTCACGGGAAACTTAGTGCCAGTGGCGTTTGCTTGGGTTCCAGTTAACTCGATACCTCTTACAAAACCAAATGTCCCTTGTACATCTCCTGTAATATCACCGTCGATGTGGATATCATCGGTGATGGTAATTCCTTGTTCTATCAAACTATGAAAGTCATATATCGTGCCATTGATGATGACTGAAGATTCATTATCGCTTTCCGCAAAGCCAAATGTACCGGAACCAACTAATTCTTCAGCTTGATAAGTTCTAACTCCATCAATCCATTGTTCCCCTGAACTAAGTGTTTCTATATCAATATCTAATCTTGTGCCGTCATCGATAACCACCATTTGAGCAATTGCTTCAAACTGTTGATCATACAGCCTACGAACCCCATTTTCATCCCATGTTTCAAGATAAAATACCCCAATATCACCAACAATGTTAGTTGAAGAGTCTTCTCCCTCATCAGATGATATATTCAATTCACCATTGGCGTCAATTTTTAATCGCTCGGATACGATATCATCAATCAAAGAACGATTTAATTCTGCATTAACAACATCGACAAGAATCGTAGTAGTCATATTATCTTCATTGGTAATGGAAAGGAGTTGCCCGCTTCCGATCGCTTCAAAGATTTGTGCGTTCAAAATGCCGCGCTCGATTGTTTCATTTTTCCAAATTGAATTGAGCGCTAATGAAAGATTAGTACTATCATTGCCGGTTGTTTCTAAAAATGAAATATTACCTTCTCCCAGTTCCCAAGAATTTACGAAATCACCCGTTCTTTCTTGCCAACCTTGACCTGCGAAGTCTAGATAAAATCCCTGTTCGCCTTCTTCGTTGGTATAAGATTGGTCAAGCATCCATGTCGTCTGCAACATTATTTCATGGTCGGCCATTGGTTGATTCCAAGTCCCAACCTCAAACTGTCTCGATGTAACCAAAGGTTCGGCAAGTTCTTGACCATCATAGTTGGTAATTGATACAGATATCGAGACTAAGTCTGCCCATTCAAGAGTGGTATTTAATTGCAAATCTAAAATTCTGACATCGTCAATTAAGTCCCATGATTGAAATGTCTCAACTTCGAGTGACACTCCTTGTCTATCGTGGTTTACTACTACGTCAACTTGATATGATTTATCGTCAGCAAAGGTGATGCGATAAGAGTTAACATTCTCGCCAAATTGATCTGGTAGCCATCTTGTGTTAATCTCTGGCTGAGTTGGTGTAGTATCTGCGGTTACGATGGGCATTAACATACATGAAAGCAACATCAGAAAAACCGCCCACATACCCCTACTCTTTTTTGCCATGTGATAAAATAAAGCCTGCTCCCTTTCAATACTTGTGGGTCAATGTTCCTGCAACATGGAAAAATAAACCTTTTTTGAAAACCTAATTCATACCTGAATAAGGTGATTTACTACTCATTCAGTGCGCATGGTTGATGAAGGATTGATTCGTCCGACAAATGCAGGAGAGGTTTATTTGGCCCTAATCAACGTTACATTACCCGATGGAACTGTCAATGAATATGCTGCTGGGGTTACCTGCTCAGAAGTAATAACTGACGCAATTGGAAGAAAAAATGGTTGCGTAGCGGCTCTTGTTGATGGTATGGAAAGAGATATGTCTTTCTCGCTTGAAAAGTCTTGTTCAGTCGAGGGGATTAAAGCAGAATCTGATGCCGGAATGTACATATTAAAACATAGTACTGCTCACCTATTAGCGCAAGCTGTTGTAGAACTTTATCCAAATGCTAAACCAACTATTGGGCCACCTGTCGATAGAGGATTTTACTATGATTTTGCCATGGAACCAATCACGGAGAGCGACTTAAAGCCTATCCAGAAAAAAATGCAAGAATTGGCAAGAAGAAATTTGACTATTGAAAGAATTGAATTAGATGATAAGGAATTACAAGAACACTTCCAAGATAACCCATATAAAATTGAAATTATCAATGATAAGATTGGCGAAGGAATTGGTTCGACTATTTACCAACAAGGTGATTGGTATGACCTTTGTCTTGGGCCGCACGTGCCCAATACTGCAAAATTGATGTTTTGTAAACTAACTAGTGTTTCTTCTGCTTATTGGCGGGGAGACCAAGAACGAGAGCAATTAGTCAGAATTTATGGCATAGTTGAGCCAACAAAAGAAGCGCTCAAAGAAACAGTGCGTAGAATGGAAGAAGCCAAGAAACGTGACCATCGTAAGTTAGGCCGAGATTTGCAATTATTCCATATCGATGAAGAGGTCGGTCAAGGCCTAATCCTTTGGACTCCACGTGGTGCAACAATTAGACAAGAATTACAGAATTTTATTGGCTCACACCTACAACGACAAGGATACTCTCAAGTGTTTACTCCACACATCGGTAAGTTAGACCTATATCGTACTTCAGGGCACTTCCCGTATTATCAAGATTCACAATACCCGCCTCTAGTAGAGAAAGATTTGATGAAGAAATTATCCGATGAAGGTTGCTCGTGTTCGGAATTATCTAATCTAATGAAATCTGGAGAAATTGACGGCTACATGCTTAAGCCAATGAATTGCCCCCATCATGTCAAAATATATTCGTCTCAAGCACGTTCCTATCGAGACCTGCCAATTCGTTTGGCCGAATTTGGCACTGTTTACCGCTGGGAACAGTCCGGTGAAATATCTGGAATGACAAGAGTTAGAGGTTTTACCCAAGATGACGCACATTTATTTGTTACCGAAGAACAAATCGCCCAAGAAGTTCTTGGGTGTATTGAATTAGTGCAAATTATTTTTGACATACTTGGTATGAGTGATTATCGAATAAGAGTTGGACTTAGAGATCCTGATTCTACCAAATATGTCGGTGATCCAAAACGTTGGGATAAAGCTGAAGAGGCTTGCCGTAACGCAGCTAAATCACTTGGCGTCGAATGGTCAGAAGAAGAGGGTGAAGCAGCATTTTATGGTCCTAAAATTGACTTTGTAGTTAAGGATGTAATCGGCAGAGAATGGCAACTTGGAACGGTACAAGTTGACTATAATCTACCTGAAAGATTTGAGTTGACTTACAAAGGTTCTGACGGGCAACTACATCGACCAGTCATGATTCATCGCGCACCATTTGGCTCAATGGAGCGATTTTGTGGAGTATTGATTGAACATTTTGCCGGCCGATTTCCGACCTGGTTGTCTCCAACCCAATGCCACATCCTAACTATCTCAGAGAAGCATACTCAATATGCCCAAACTGTGGCTGATGCCCTTAAAGAACGGGGTGTGAGAGTTGAAATCGATGATGGTGATGATACAATTGGTAAGAAAATCCGCACTCACAGAAAACTTCACCCTGCCTATATGGTGATTTTAGGAGATGGAGAGGCTGAAGGCAATACGGTCAGCCTTAGGGCTAGAAGTGGTGAACAAATTGCTGACTTACCTCTAGAGGATTTTATCAGTAATTTATGTGAGGAAATATCTCAAAAAATCGCTCAACCTAGTTTAGTTTAACCAAGGAGGGTTAAGTATTTCAGCACCACCAATCATTGATGAATTTGGTTTAGTGGCTTTAATTCCATTTTTCTTTGCCGCAACTACAGCTTACTTGTTTTGGAATAGCGTAGTTCCTAGACAATTGCGTGGACTACAGGTTGCCTTCCAAACCGGCGACAAAAGGTATGAAGTTCACAATGTGACAAAATCAGTCGATGATGCAAGAAACCTGCTACAAAGTAAAGGGATGAGATTTGGTGTAACTACCTATCTTTTTGCTCTAACTGGGGTGTTGATTTTAGTTTTTGAATTCTTAATGACCAAATATGAGTTCTCGGAAGGTTATCATGCTCCATCAATAATAATCGCATTGTTATTTATTGCCATTCCGGCGATAATTTCCAGTGGTTCATCACTTGGCGCACAAGTCGTTAAGCCGCTTGGAGACGGAAAAGCGACACTTCAAAATTCTGATATTTGGCGAAATTATTCATATGTAGTTCTAACAATTGCATGGATGGTGTTTGTTGCGATAATTGCTGTGGTTTTGAGTTCTCAAAATATAGCATCGCCAAGAGTATTCAGTATCTGCGCCTTTGTAGCATTCGCCCCAGCAATCTTGGCCTACGGTAGAGTCCTTGGCTCATCTTGGCAAGCCTTGAAGCAATCATCGCAAAAAATTGCTCAAGGGCAGGCCTCACCATTTCACAATCATAAACCAAATGCCAAACAACAAGCAATCGCTCAAATTGTCAATATTAACCTAGCAGTAATGCCTTTTGTAGCAATAAATACAGTTATTTCGATAATGGCTTTAGCAATCGACCCAAATCTGTTTACGCACTCTGATAGGGTGTTAGACCTACCAGAATATACTGAACAATCTTCAATCATGGAAGAAGGAGGAATCCTTGGATTTGCACTTATTGAATTGTTCTCATTTATTCCTGCTGAGGGTATCAGAGTTCCCATGGTGAACATGTTGTTGTTGTTTTTACTGCTCAACGTGGCTTTAGTGGGCTTTCTTTTCGTCTATGAAGTCGCCCGGATTTTATTCTTAGATGTCCAAGATGTATCGGGGAAAGGTGGAATTAAACTAGCTGATAGTCGACTTCTCAGAGCCGAGCGAAGTCAACAAGCGAAAGTTTTGAATTTCTGTTTTACTGGTTTTGCTGGCCAATCGATGTTACTTTTAGCCTTAGCAATGATCACCTTTTGGGATTCTAGTTTCCTGCCTCAAGGAGATGCTTGTGGTTCTTGGGAAAACAATCTGTGTGCAATCTTACAAAAAGATGCCTTAGAAGAATTAACGTGGATGTTAGCATCTGGAGGACAGGTTGCATTCGTTGTAATATGGGCTCGTTCCAGAAGTATCGGCTCACTTTTGGAAGACATCTCATTTGATGCCTCTATGGGTGAAAATCGAGCTAGAATGGCGCAATTGGAAGATGTTATTTACCTCAAACAAAAAGCCATCAGAAAACTAGTGACTGATGACTCATGGGATAAAGCCTTACAACGGATAGATGCTGTATTAGAAGGCCATGGTGAGCAATTAGAAGGCTTGGATTTAGTCAGAAAAACCGACGCAATGATGGAGATTTATGCTGCGATGGGAAGATGGGATGATGCAGAAAATGACGCAGTCTCTATGTTGGCACTAAGAGGTGGACGAGAGGCTCAGATTGCGCGCTTGGTACTAGTTGCTGCAAGCCTCAGTCAGCGTGATTTTGCTGAAGCAAAACCTAGGTTGGAGCTAATCCCAGACGATGATATTGAAGCTGCTAGATTGCAATGGTTTGCTTCAGTTTTACAACCTAAAAAACGTAAATTAAACCAAAAACTAGCCACCTTACTATCTGTTGATCCATTGACCAAAAGAAATGCAGATTTGATTAGAAGGTTCCAAAACTCAATACCAAATACAGAACTAAGCTACCGGGATAATTCGGCGGACCGTATGATATTACTTGGCGATATGGCTAGAATGAGACTTAATCAACAATATGAACAAGCCCTCAACATACTAGAAAAGTACATCAAAACCAATAATCTGACAGATTGGGTTCATGGTAATGTAGTATGTGCACTACTCCACCTGGATGAGGGAAGAGTAAACACGGCAGTAAAAATAGCCCAAGACCTTGCTAAACAACAACCCAGGCACCCACATTTGCGAAGTTTATTGAGGCACTTGGCATCTCTAGGGGAAACTATCTCAGCAAGTAGTGAGACCACAGGTATTGAATGGTTAAGAGATTCAGGCTTAGATTGGGTACATGGGTGGCCAATGAAACATACTGTAGCGCCAGCTCCTGCAATGGTTACCAAAGAATTGCAAAAACACTCTTGGAAAGCGAACGGATGGATTGCTTTTGGTAATGAAGAAATCTTTGCCAGCGCTAAAAATAAATCTTCAAATGGTTGGAAATTACTCTCAGACAAAAAAATGGAAACTGATTTCCCTCCGTGTATTTACACGCACATGACTGGAGTAGTAGTTACGATTGGAGGGATGCCAGTTGACCTTGGTTTGCCGGGTGACATTAATTATCCTGCAATAGAGAAGGCTGGATTATTAATCTAATTAGCCCCAATTACATGGCTCTAATATCTGTTGACCACTCATGTAATTTACTAATGGTTTAGGAATGGTGACTCTTCCATCTGCAAGTTGATTCTGTTCCATAATCGCAACTAAGGCTCTAGATGTAGCAACTGCAGTGGAGTTTAATGTGTGAACCATCGGTTGGTTAGCATGACCTGGCTGGCCATATTTGATTTGCAAACGATTGGCTTGGTAATCAGTGCAGTTTGAACATGAAACAATCTCTTTGTATTGACCTGCTCCAGGAATCCAGGCTTCCAAGTCATATTTACGAGCGGCAACCGTCCCCATGTCGCCAGTACAGATATTTACCACCTCATAGTGAATTTCTAAATCATTCCAAAGGTCAATGCAATTTTGCAGTAATTCTTCATGCATTTGCCAAGATTCTTCGGGCTTAGTAATGACGATTTGTTCTATTTTAGTAAATTGATGGACCCGCCAAATTCCTAAATCAGATTGACCATGAGAACCAACCTCACGGCGAAAACACGGAGATACTCCAACTATCTTCAATGGTAATTGATCCTCTGGTATTGTTTCTTCCATATACATAGCAGTTAGTGGATGTTCAGATGTTGCAATCATGTAGTAATTATCAGGTGCTACACCATACATAACTGTCTCGAAATCGCTTAAATCAGTAACTCCCTCGTAGGCTTTACGGTTCATCATTACAGGAGGTTGAACAAAGGTAAACCCTCTTTGACGCAGAAAATCAACAGTATAATTCTGCAACGCCATCTCTAATCTTGCTAAATCTCCTTTGAGGAAGAAGAAACGACTTCCAGCAATTTTTGCTGCGCGCTTCAAATCAACCCATTTGTTTAATTCGATAAGTTCATTGTGAGTTCTTGGTTCAAATTCGAATACCGGTTTTTCACCATATACGCTGTGTAAGGTATTGCCAGATTCATCTGCACCATTCGGGACTTCTTGATGGAGAATATTTGGTATCGACATACGTATTCTATCTCTATTTTCGATTGCTTCTTGGGTTTGGTTTTCTAGTTGTGAAATTTCTTTGCCCAATGATGCGACCTCTGCTAAAATTTCTTGCGCTTTGCTTTCATCACCGGCCTTTTTGGCAGCACTTATGCCCCTAGCAGCAGTATTTTTTTGTTGACGGAGTTGATTTGTTTGGTGTTGTAAGCTCAACCATAATTTATCATATCGAATTACTTCGTCGATTTTATCATGCGGAATTCCTCGTTTATCATGATCAGACCTTACTTGCTGATGATTGTCCCTAAACATGTATATATCTAGCACAAAAACACCTACAATGAGATTCCTAAATTGAAAATTTCCGTACCCATGAATATCAGTCCGCCAATCAAGTATCCTACTATTGCTCCACCATTTAACAACGGCAATCCAGCCTGAGCTTTACCTCTTGCAACATAAGTCATCAACACAAAGTAGCCAATTAAGGACCCAACCAAAGCAAACATCGCTATAGCGAAGGAATTATCCGTATCTAGCCATTGTACTGCCGAAAGTACTAGCATTCCAGGGAATATAATGTCGCCCAACCCCATGAACAAAGCCTCCTTGCTCTTTTTCCTTGGCTTGGTTGATTTTGGTATGTTTGTTGGAGGGGTAACTTGTCTGACTTCGGATTTATCAACCATCTTGGTTTTCTCATCTTTGAATGAGTAGCCCTTATCCTGTGGGGCAACAAGCAAAATCGGCAGTTGAAGACCAATCATAGTATCTGCTAACTCAAGCATATGTTTAGAGCGATAAACAGCCCATGCGTCGTATATTGCGGCAAGTATCATGAATATAATTATCAAACCGGGAACAAATGCAACCCCGAGCATTACTATAACACCAGCTCCAACTAGCATTCCCACTGTATTGACCACATACCATTCACTATGGAAATATAATAAAACCATCAATAATAATGCCAATATAACTCCAATTAAGAATGGAATATCATAGAGTTGTAAGCCATCTAATGAGTACATATCGTCTTCAATTATTCCACTGTTGATTTCATCAGCAGTTACTGCGTAAAAGAAATCCTCGGATCCATTCTTGCCAAAGATACCAGTTTGAAAATCTGAATCAATCTCAAAGGTGAGCCGATTTTTCAATAGCATACCATGAAGCCAGTAAGAACCTTCATCTGAGGAAATCAACATATCGGTTCGCCCTGAATTATCTAAGTCAGTTAGTTGAACCTGTAGAACAGTATCAAGTAGACCAGCAATATTCATTTTTTCTTGTACCTCAAATTGTTGAGTGTCAGATTTTGTGGCGTCCCATTCCCAGCCAGTTACATTGCCATTCTGTTCGCCGATTATCAGTATAGCATTGTTACCATCATTCATTGAGATAGTATCATCTGACCATGGCGAGTGACCAAAGTCTGCAGAAGTAATTCCCTCGTCTGAATAATACTCAAATTCTATTGGCATCAACTCTGTTACGAGAGATGTTTTAGACGTCCGTAACTCCATTACCATGGTTGTCGTATTAGTTACCAACATCAGTCTATCATCATCTATTTGAGATGCTTCAATGAAGCCATTACCTAGATCAACATGACTAGGCAGCGCCCACTGAGCCTGTGGTGGTAACATATTGCCTGTTTCTTGACTGACCGGATAATATGTCACATCTCCAGACCTAGACAGGACATATACGCCATGGTCAACAATGAGTGCTAAATCACAACTGTCTTCGTAGATAGTACCAAGTTGGATAGTACCGACTTCGTCTACATAGTTACAAGGATGGTATTCCGAAATAGCTCCGGTCTGGATATCTATTGACCAAATCCATGCAGTGTTGGTAACGGTAATATGATCTTGTGATTTTACTATCCTTAGGTTTTCATTATCCCCTGCCGGTAATCGTGAGAAATTCGAAGTCCAATCAGCATCGCTGTTGTTTAAACTACTTGTTGAGTAATAAGAGATTGAATCTTCCCAGTTAGTAAAATTACCATTGAGTTGATGAGTCAAAAATCCATCCATGCCTAGGTCGGTAACATAATCTCCTTCATAGGAAAAAGTATCCTCATACTCAAATTCTTCAACATCAAAATCAATCACGAACATATGCATCAATGGAACTGTCGTGTACATCAAAGCAATTGTTAAAACGCCCATTATTCCGTACTTAATCAGCCACTCTTTCTTGTACCTTGCTAACATAATTACTACTGCAGTAAAAATTAGAATCATCACTAACTCGAGCAAAATATACCTAACTTGAGTTGCCCCTGTTTCACCAAAAGCATGTAACTCCGCAACATCATACCAAGGCCTAATGTAAAGTGATAAACCAATAGTAATAATGAACATAGAGAACATTCCTAGCATAGAAGTCATCTGTTCTTTCATCAAAGATAACACGCCAGTCTCTTCGGTAAGTTGGCGTTCCATTTCTACGAATTCTTGAGAAGGTGTTTGCCCCTTGGGAACTGGCAAGGCTTCTTCGCTCATAGTTTGGCGTGGGCGCTCTATCTTTTGAGTCAATCGCTTTTCAACAACCCTAGCCTTGTAATGCTTCACCAATAATTATGATTTGTCCGCATCTGGAAGGTCTGTGTCTGAGTATGCTGACCCACGTAATTGGTTAGAGATGACCAAGGAGACTGGCATGGCTCTAGGGCTGCAAAATACCTCTAAACTGCTAAAATTGTTAGACCTTAAGTTATCAAACACGACAATTATCCACGTCGCTGGAAGCAACGGAAAGGGGACGCTGTGTGCTTTACTGGCAACAAATTTTACTTTAACAGAACAATCAAATGTATTATTTTCTTCACCACATCTGTGCCGAGTTGAAGAACGGATAAGAATTGGTGGAGTACCTGTAACAGCCGATCTTTTTGATGAGGCTGTGAAAATGATTCAACTCGTTAGTATAACCAGCAATATTATTCCAACATTTTTTGAAGTTACTTTTCTAGCGTCCATGATTGTTGCCAGCAAAACAAACGTCAAATTTTTGATTCTAGAAACCGGACTTGGTGGCCGGTTAGACGCCACAAGATGCGCTCCAGCTGATCTCGCATTGTTAACTTCGATAAGTATGGAACATACAGATATATTAGGTGGTGAGATAAACCAAATCATCAAAGAAAAAGCAGCAATTGCCAGACCTGGAAAACCAATTATTGCTAGAGTAATGAATACAATTGACTATCAAAAAATTGTTGAAGACGTGGCACAAAATTGCTACCAAAGTCTAATTGATGGGGAAAAGCAGCCCGCTCAATGCCATTTTATTGACATCCCTGATGGAACAACAGCAAGGAAAGAAGCACGTATTTTAGCCCAACGAGCACTTACTATTCTAAGTCAAAAGTCTATGTTAGGAGATGCTGAAGAATTATTAAATTGGCCCGGCAGATTGCAGAGAATTAGTTTGCCTAGTGGCCATAAGATGATTTTGGAAGCAGCCCACAACCCAACCGGTCTTGAAAAAATAAGTCCAGAATTAATGAATTTAATTAGCACTGAATATAGTGCGCAAAAAACTTGTATTATTTTTGCTACCTCACCCCAACAAGATATGACGGCGATGCTCGATGGAATAGCAACTATCTGCAATGAAATTGGCAATGTTGAATTGATTTTGACCAAACCACATGGGGGTAGATATCCAGGTGTTGAACCAAAAATTCTGTCACAATATCCTTGGCCAACTACAGAAATTCATCACTACCAACATGTAAGGGACGCTCTTGAAGTGCTGTTACAAAGGGCACCTGAAAAATGCGGAACAATACTTTCAATCGGGTCGCTATACCTTCAAGGCAATATCTTGACATATCTTGGACTAGATGGCGATGAGGACCTAAGTTTAATTCCGAAGGACTCAAATGTAGTAGAGCATAGCAAAGGCGATTGAGATGACTAGTAAGTGGGATATTCGATTTATTGGACTTGCCCAACATATCTCAACCTGGAGTAAAGATCCGTCTACTAAAGTAGGCTGCGTTGTGGTTGGGGAAGACCGTGAGATAAGGTCAACTGGATTCAACGGTTTCCCCAGAGGCATTAACGATGATGAGGAAAGATTGATGGACAGGGAAAAGAAATATCCATTGATCTGTCATGCTGAAGAAAACGCCATAATGCACGCTGCTCGAATCGGTGTTTCCCTAAAAGACAGTACTGCCTACGTCACCTGGCCACCATGTTCTCGATGTGCAAGGTCGCTAATTCAAGCTGGAATAAGAGAAATTGTTTACCCTGAAACAGGAAAAATTCCTGAACGCTGGATAGAAGACTTCACGATATCTGACAGCATGCTCAATGAAGCAGGTGTTGCAGTTAGAAGTATCAAACTAGAGTAAATTAACCGACTATTTCATTGATGTAATACCCCTAGGCTTAGATATGGGCAGGGTATCTATTTCGTTATTATTGACGATAATTATCCTACTCTCAGGATGTATTGACCCACTAGATCCGTTAGACCGAAATAGTGGCGAAGAAGTGGAAGATGCAAATTCAGATCCAGAAACTAATCCCGAGCCGGAACCGGAGCCAGAACCCGAACCGGAGCCAGAACCCGAACCGGAGCCAGAACCGGAACCGGAGCCAGAACCTGAACCAACAGAACCGTGTAATGGAATGCTCATCTTGTGTCTAAGAACGTATGATAATGTTACCTTCCCAGAAACTCATAATGCTTTTGCTACAGAAGAGGATGGAATAGTTTACCCTGCTGGAAATCATCGAACTGGGCTTGATAAGCAATGGAATGCTGGTATGCGAGCCTTCATGATTGATACCCATTATGAAAACCTAAATGACGAGAATCTTGATGGCGTAAAACTATGTCACGGAAGCGACGATCGAGGAGTTAGCCCCTGTATTTATGGCAACGTAAGTGCGATTGATTGGCTTGGAAATTTGAATGATAAAATGGCAGATAATACCCAAGATATTGTTACTCTGTTAGTAGAAAATTATGTTCAACCAGACCATTTGGAACAAGTTTTCATCACTTCTGGTTTGATGGATAGAGTATTTATCCACCAATTAAATGATCCATGGCCAACTCTTCAATCAATGATTGACAATGGTACAAACCTAGTGGTATTTTGGGAACAAGGGGGAGATTCTAGTCATCCATGGATTCATGACTTTCTCACCCATAGTTGGACCACTAATTTTGGAGAAGGAAGTACAGCAGACATGAATTGTGACGTCTTGCGTGGGGACGGAAATCAGGTAGTGTACCACATGAATAATTGGTTAAGCAATCAAGTTGGTCTCTCCGACCCAACACAGGCTGGTGATGCAAATGATGTTGATTTTTTGGTTGAAAGAGCTAATGAATGCTGGCAACAACATGGTAAGCGCCCAACCTTCATTGCGGTTGATTGGTGGGAGCAAGGTGATGTTGTTGCTGCTGCTGAGATGATAAATCTACAGAATGAAGCCAACTAACCCCAAAAGCGTCTTGTTCTAGCATATTCAACCTCTGCTAGGTGAATCGTTTTGAGTAATTTATCCCGGTTATTTCTTGGGACTTTACGGAGAATTCTTTGTGCAGTTGCCTCCCCGATACCTCTTCCCATGAGGCATAAAATGGCCTCTTGGCCCCGGTTTTGAACTATTTCTGCATTCTTAATCATACGATTCCGGTCCGCTGCCTCGTCAGATGAAACCCAATCTTTCAGCATACTAAGCAAGCCCTCACGGGCACAAGCAAGCATTCGCCCTTTACATTTCAAACAAATACCAATATCAGGAATTTCATTATACCTTGCAACCCTGAATCTTCGAACACTTTGGCATTTTAAACAACATAATACCGCTCGTTCATTTTCTAATCTTAAACTAAGACGTTCACGTACTGCTGCGTTATCCCAATTGGGTAAGAGAAGGTCTTTACTTGACCTTCTTGAAAGTCCAATGGGACCAGCAGCTGCGACTTCTATTGAAATAACACCTTCCTGAATCGCTCGAAGTACATCACTGGCACCTTCAAGATCCATTTTTTCGAAAAATAACTTATCCAAAACTTCACGAAGAACTACTGTGCCACGGTATTTTCTTATTAGAGCCTGAAGATTAATTCGACGTGGGTCTACGCCGTGACGCAAGATACCGAAGGTTTTGCCAACTTGAGCAAACCTCCAACGAAGTTGCCTTGAGTTCGGCAAAGTTACACTTAGCAAACCCTCTAACGCATCTGGAGGAGTTTCTGTAAGCCAACTGATAATGTCTTCAGGAGCGACTCCAGATGCTTGTAAGCCGATTCTAGTTGATTCGATTATGAGTCGTCCCCAATTCCCAGACTTTGTCGATGCCATAGCCAATATTAGATGACCTAGAGTTTCGTTTATTTTCGTGCCTTGGCATGAATTGATAATTATGGCATCATTTCTTGCCTCTATTGTCATCTTTCTGTCGGTCGGTAATACGCCAGACTTTTCCATATGGTTGCCTATTTCATCACTTAACATTCCCAATGCATGTTCGTTGATTGGAAAATCTGTTAACCTTATTTCATCAGAGGCAAGCAGATTAAACCGATCAATTGAAGAGTTTGCTAATTTTGATGATTCAATTAGTTTTAAGTCTTCAGCAATCAACCATCTTAATCGTCCTATATCCCTTGCTACCTCGGCTGGAACAGGAGGTAACTCTCCAAGCCACTGTGGTGCTTTTGCTTGGTCTGATACAGGAACCACCAATAATTCTGATTTCTCTGGGTCAGCATCAATAATCATCCAAGTTCTTCCAGCAATTACAAACCGGCGGATTGCCCCATCCTCTTCCTCTCCCGAATCATTTAGAGAAAGAACAAATGCTTCATCAACGCTACCAATACTTCTCCTAGTTACGCTATCTCTGACTCGATATGATTGCTTGTCAGGAATCATCGATAAGTGTTTAGATACCCAATCACGGGTTCTACCTGACACTGAAAACCACCCGGTTTCATACCTCTTTGGCAATGTCAACTCTATTCCCTTTATTTTAGCATCTATCTCTTCTTCAGGGGTTTTGAAAAGTGGCCTTTCTTCTGGTAAAATAATGCCTTTATTTTCAGGCAATAATTGAGATTCTTCGTATATTGATTTAGGCCACCTATACCATGGAACACCCTTAGGGTCAGTGACTAATTTTACCAACCAATTATCGGCTATTACTGCCAAAATTTCAATGGTATCATCTCTTTGCCATCCTTCGAATTGTGGAGCCTTAGCAATGATTGCCGTCGCTTCATCAATAGTAATCGCTTTGAAACTATGCGCCATCAAAATTAATTGATTGACCACAACTGTACGGGGCATATTGCGCCAAATTACTGGCTCAAGTTCGCCTCTCATGGCTCTTTCTCCGATTACTGCTGCTTCTGATAATTCATCACAATCCCAAGCAAAAATATTACCTCGGCCAATACCGCCCAAACGATGGTCTGCTCGCCCTACTCGCTGTAATAACCGGTCGACTGAACGCGGGCTCTTGATTTGGATTATGCGATTGATTAAGCCAATATCAATACCTAGTTCTAAACTTGAAGTGCAGACTAATCCTGACACTTTTCCAGACCGTAGACCATCTTCCATCTCGATTCTTGTCTCGGTGGCTAGAGAACCATGGTGAACACCGATATCAAGTTCTGGTGCCATTTTTTGTAACCTATTGGCAATTGTTTCTGCATCACTTCGACTGTTAACAAACAGCAAGCACGGAGAATCTTTTCTTATAATCTCGATAATATCACGAAAAATAGCGTGAGCTCTTGAAGGAATAGCATATTCAATACCACCAGTCTCATCGATAGTCTCTGGAAAAGCGGTTTCTACAACAATTTCAGTAACTCTTTTACCAGTTTCAATAATTGTTTCCCCGTCATTAGACAGCCATTTAGCCACCTGATGAGGGTTGCCAACCGTAGCAGATAATCCAATTCGTTGAACTTTATTTCCAGATAATGTTTCTAATCTCGACAACCCTAAAGATAACTGCCAACCCCTTTCACTAGCAGCCAGGTCATGAACCTCGTCAATGATTATGGCTTTGACTGTTTTTAGTAATTCTCGGAGATTTTTTCCAGTGAACATTAATTGGAAGGTTTCAGGGGTGGTAATGAGAATATCTGGTGGTTTACGTACTTGTTTGGCTCGTTCACTTTGGGTGGTATCGCCATGTCTAAGACCAACTCTCAAACCAACAGATTCAGCGATTTCTTGCAGCCTTCGGTCAACATCTCGATTAAGGGCGCGCAGTGGAGTAACATACAGGATTGACAACGGTTCCCATTGTTCTACTAAACATCGATTTATTACCGGTAAGATTGCTGAAAGAGTTTTTCCTGAACCAGTTGGTGCGATTAACAACCTATCATTACCATCGATGATTTGTGGTATGGCTGACTCTTGAATTGGAGTTGGTTGCCACGACCTTTTTCCCAACTCATTTTGCAGTTTTTCGTCAAGCAGGGAAAATACACTTGACATACTCTCCCCACCCCCGTAGTATACCCTTAACACCCTTACTTTTGATTATTTGTAGTATTGTAGATAAATCAAAACATCAAAGAACTCAAACGGTGAGAGCAGTTAGCAAGGAGCGGTGAGGACATGGGGATAATTGGACAGATGTGGGAAAAACAACACGGAAGACAACTGTTGATTACGGCAACAACCTTTGGCGGCGCAGCCGTTTTACTGATCGTCAGTGCATATCAACTACTCTTTTTGCAAAACGATGCAGATTGGGGTGAATTTACCGGTGCTGCGATTGGCATGATTGTCTTGTCGAGCATTGTGCTAATTGTGGCTACTCCAGAATTCCTCAACCTGCGAGGTTGTGTTAATGTCTTGGCTGAATTAAAAGAAATTGAATCTACTTCTGAACTCAAGAGGAGAAGATCTGAAGGAGATGAAGCAGCAAAAACTCTTGGCGCAGGACATGCACAAGCATGGGATGATTTCCTGGCAAGTAAGGGTCTAAAGAAAAGCAAATGAGGGTGAAAATTGTCCGACCAACATCCGCTGAACAATCTCCTTAGAGAGATGCTCTTAGCTGTAGCAATGATATCCTTTCTTGTTCTTGGACTTTGGGCACATACTGGTACCATGCCACCACTTGTAGTTGTTGAATCATCGTCAATGATTCACGAAAAATCTGGTGAAGTGGGAAGTATTGATGCTGGTGATTTGATTTTGGTCATGGACACACCTTATGACAACATTGTTACATTTGCTGAATCAAGTGATCGATCAAACCAAAATTACGGTTACGAAATGCATGGCATGAATGGGGACGTTATAATTTATCAAAAGAATGGTGATTCAGGAACACCAATTATTCACCGCGCTATTTTGCGTGTAGAAGCGAGTCAAACTAATTCTCCTGACAGAAGCGTTGCTTCAGATGCCAACAATTCTGCTCATTGTCCCGGTGGAGGAACTTGGGACTCAGGAGTTGTTGATGATGATGGTGAAAGTGGGACCTGTGTCCTTACATGGTCTGTTCCTGGTACTAATGTTAGCGACGTTGAAACTATAACAATTCATTTTGATGGCCAGCAAGCTGGTTATTATGATTGCAAAAGATTAACCCATGCTAATGTAGAGCCATATTTGGTGGTATGGAATTGGCAGCCAAAACATTCTGGTATCGTAACCCTTGGAGATAATAATCAATGTTCGGTTGATCAAGGCGGTTTAGTTGTCAACGGGTCCTCTGGAGTACACAGTACGTCGGGAGTTGCTGGACCTGTGCAAGAAGCATGGTTGGTTGGAGTAGCGGGCGGAGAAATACCATGGCTTGGCACTGTCAAATTAATGCTCAGTGGTCCTAGTTCGCCAGGAACCCAATATGTACCTGGTTCCTCGTTTGTGTTTCTAGCTATGGTGATTGGAGGAATCATACTAGCACCATTAGGCTTAGAAATGGGGTTGAAGCGAATAATGGACACTTCCCCGGAACTAAGGCAAGCAGAATTAGAAACTGATTATTCCTCAGAAGAATAAGATGATTGCTCAATAATTGCTTCTTGCATTGTCAATTCACCTTTTGCCACAAGCAAGGCTAGTTGTTGGCTTATGGTAATTTGACCATTTGACATTTTTCGACTTTCAGTTTGAATGTATTTTACATCACCGTGTTTTGGCCTTAACTCGCGTAGTTCCCATATTCTCTGCCCACTGTTAGCGGCAATTCTGAGTGCTGAAATAGCATGATTATTTCTAACCAGACCACTAGAAGTCTTACTTTCGTTAACCTGTTCAATAACCCAATTCTTCGCTATACAGTTGTTGATTATCTGGTCTCGAATTAGTGGGGCGCCATCACCAATGCGAATTAGCATGGTTTGAAATTCTAGAGATCTGATGAGTTTTTCTATTTCTGGCACTAGTTCAGCGACTGATGCTAATTGGGAGACCCCGATAAATGCCCCATCCACTAACCAAGCAAGCCCGGGATAAGGCCCCGGGTCTATCCCAATAGTCAAAAATACCGAATTTTCAATCCCTCTTAACAAAAAAATTGCGGAATAAACTGCAGATTCGATGCTATCTAAACTTACAGGTATTGACTTACCAACCGTTGGATGCTCGAGGATCTCGGTTGGAGATGAAAACCATATTGTTGAGCGATTAACTATCTCGGTATGAATATCAATTACGTCAAACTTTAGGTTTCTTGTGCGCAGCACCTCGATAAGTTTGAATGATAATTGGAAATCTTCAGTACGGATTGCCAGTCTGGCCATGGCCAATCCAATACCTCAGCATCAACAAACCTACCGCATTTTACTATTCCCTTGAAAGTCAAACCAATTAACAAGATTATACCGAAGTAATCAAAAGCGCTTGACATTGATGTTTACCCGTGAGCAGTAAGTATGAGAGAGAACTTCGTCAGGTTCTCGCTGGCTTATCCAAAGGCGTTGAAGCAATAATCAAATCTTGTAATGAGATTGAAAAAACGAAAATGCGCTTAGTAGAAAAGCGACCTTTTCTCGTAGTAAGGGCTGCTGGCTCTGGGATTGAGGGTTCTGGAGATTTACTTGCCTTAAGAGGTGATTTATGCTTCCCGATAGAGGTAAAATCATCTAAGAAAGATAAACTATACTTATCTGGGCGGACTGTAGATCAGTATAATTCACTAGTCTATGAGGGCAACCGTTCATCATTATTGCCATTGTATGCCTTTCGCCTAAAAGGAGTAAGAGGGGATTCTTGGAGAATATTCAGAGTTGAGACCGATACATTACACAGCAAATTAAGGCAATTAGCACCATTTATTCCAAGTCTACCAAATACCAGGAATGGAAAACCATATTTGAATTGGAATGATGGAATGGCATTAAACGAATTCATTGCCTTGGTTTGTTCAAAGTTTGGCCAAGAGGTAGAAGGTATGGAGACTCTACAAAAACGAACTTCAAAATTATCTGTGGTAATCAATGAACCTACTAGCCATAGTAATTACGACAATAAACCAAAAAGAGATATCCTAGCTGAGTTACTAAAAAGAAAAGTCGCCTAATTAGAAGTAAGGGATAACCAAGATAAACACAATCATACCCAATAATGCCAGGGACGATATGTTTGACGCCTTACTAGAGATATGTTCTATCCACATTGGATTAATGTCCCAGAATTTTAATTTCTTACCTACTTTCTTTACCCCATTAAGAATTCCACGTAACATATCTTTGAACATATGCCCGCCATCAAATGGGACCATTGGAATTAGGTTTGTGAAACCCAGCAAAATATTAACCCACAATAACCAAAAGAATAAGTTCACGAAAAATAGTAAACCATTTGTTCCTAATGCTTGAGCAAATGCATTATCTTCCGCTTCTAATAATGATTCCTCAAAAGGATGCATAGCAACGCCTTGTAGTTCAAATGGGACAATCATAAGACTAAGAGTGTGAAGCGGGGCCATTATTGACTTTTGAGCCAAATTTCCATCCCACCTTGGAGATAATGGACCTGCTAACCTATCAATTCCAGCAGTACCTCCTGAGAGCCCTTCAACTCCTAAAAATGGCTGTCCTTCCTCTACACCAATTGATTCTAAATTACCTTTTGACCAACCAAGTTCAAGATAATAATCATACTTATCAGACAGGGTTGCATTAAGTGTCTCAACTTGTCCATCGCTGTGTTTAACGGTAAGAGCAATTGTGTCATTAGCACTGTAGCCTTCCATAGCATCATAGAATCCATCAACGTTAGAGATTTCTTGACCGTCAATCGACTGTATTGTGTCCCATGGTTGAAGACCTGCCTGATATGCTCCCTCATCTTGCACTATACCTCTCACGTGAACTCCATCATCTGAAGCAACAAATTGACTAGCTAATCCACCCAAGAACATCAAACAAATAATTGCTGCAAAGATATTGGTTGCCGGACCAGCAGCAAACATCCGCATTCTTTCCCTACTAGGTGCATTGGTCAACTCTTCATATTGTGGTTCAGCAAAAGCACCAAGTGGCAAGGGACCTAATTGCAATAGTCCAAATGAGCGAATTCTCATTCCATGAGCTCTTGCTTGCAGTCCGTGGCCATATTCATGAATTACAAGTGCTACGATAAACGCCAATGCACCCCAGCCTAGTGGGATTACAGGGTTTATTCCGGGTAGTGCAACAAGTTCGCTAGCAGATGGTGGATCTGTTTGGGGCGGGCTCAGCAGTGCGGTGAGGAACGCGACTACCATCAATATGCCAACCATCAACATAGAAAATACGCAAACCCACAGAGATATTTCACCGTAAAATCGCCAAAAACCCCGGGGACTTGCAGTTTTATCAAGTAATTTTAGACCTCTTTTGCTTCTAACCATCAGTATTACACCAAAAACCCTAGTAGCATTCCACTTGTCAAGCGTACCATTATTTTCCCAAATTCGTAATAAAACATACCAGACTAAAATCAAGATCATTATTGCCGACCAGTCGAAATTAACTGTCCCCCAGTCTGCAGCCATAGCCATCCCTGCAAGTCACTCAATTTGAACATTGACAAAACATGAACAAACTTGAAGAATGACCGATTGGAGGGTTTGTTATGGAACCGGTAAGCGATGACATAGCCGCTTGGTGTACTCAGACCTGGAGACAGTCTCCTGAAGAAATACTTGAATGGTTTGAAGATGAAAACTCTATCCAAGTTTTCATCAAATTAACGCGTAGTGTTTTGATTGCAGATTTTGTGTTTAAAGAAAATGCTGCGGACAAGACTACTGATCGTATCGACATAAAGCACCATTTGCATATTCCGCTAGATATTTGGAACCCGGGTTCTATTCAAGCAACTAGAATAAACGATGGTAGAGTAAGATTTAGACATCGGAATTCAGATATTATCCTCGCAGCTAAATTACGTGCACCGGAGTGGGGTAAAACTGTATTAGAAGATTGGTTAATGGGCTTGCGAGGAGAGCAGTTAAGGCCTAAAGATCGTAACCAAAGATTAGCATCTGTTAGAAGGACAAAACAAATTGTTGACAGAAACCTACAGGCTGCTTCCCTAGACAATGCAATTGAAGATTTAGAATTAATATCTCACCGAATAACTTCGGCTGAAGTAGGTCTTAATCCATTTGAGAGCAACATTCTTGAAGCCGAATAATCAACTCAAGCGAACTTTGTATCTTTCTTTGCCATTTACGTAGAGAGAAATTGTCCCTGATGAGGATACACATATTGCCGCACATTCCGCTAATTGGGAAATAGCTCTAGCTGCTAGATGACGACCTCCTTCTCCATATTTTGGTTGAGTACCTGCCGGGACTTGGATATATCTCCCTGCATCGCTAGCAACACCATCTTTATTGAAAAATATGGCTCCATCTAACCAGGCAAATTCAGCCATTGTTTCATGATTTTCATCAAGTAATATACTCTTTCTTTCCGCATCATGGCCTTTGAATGGGTTGAGTACTAAGGGTGTTGAAAATTTCCTCAGTTTGGGTAGCGAGCCAATTGCGAATAATGCTCCAACAGCATGTCCCTCTCTACCTCTAGAACCAATATGGCGTGCAAGTTGCATTGCTTTGGTTAGAACCTCTAATTCAATTCCAGTCTCATTAGCCAAATTAGCAAATCTATTGGCGCTAAGCATCGTTGTATCGATAGAAAATAATCCATCGATTGGATCGCCAAGAACCACCAAAATCCTCTCCCCACGTGAAATTCTACCTTCACCTATTGCTTGCAAAATCATATCATGTAACTGAGTCAAAATTTGTAGACCCATAGCAGAAAGTGATTCGTCCATTAACTGAACAGATATTTCTGATTCTTCAAAGGACTCTACTACTCTAGATTTACTACTAAGAATGGTGATTTCTGTGTCTTTGGGAATTACATTGTATATTTGCTTTATTTTTTTGACACTATTTGAGATAATTATCACACTGTCAAATTGTTTCCTATCTGAAGGGAATGAACTGGAGACCAGTTTTGCTAGGTCTACCACGCAAACACCTACTCATTAGTTGTATCAATACCTGGCAACTGGTCTTCTGATTCGCGGTAAACTGTTCTCATATTACTGATGAAATTTCGTTCCTTAATGACCAAAATATATTCATTGAAACCAGGGTCTTCTTCACCATTAAGATGTTTGAGCAATACTTCAAGAGTGATCCTTGCACCTTCACGGTGTGGATAACCAAATATGCCCATTGAGATAGGTGGGGCAACTATTTTTTTCACATCCTTCATTTCTTTGATTCTGTCAAACAAGTTGTGATAGGTTTCAGGAAGCAGTTGCCTTCGGGATTCATCTTGACTAGGACGACGACAATCAGGCCCTACTACATGGAATATGTGTTTGAAATTATTTCCCAAGTCATATGGTTCTGTTACTACGTTATTAGTTACTGCACAAGGTGGAGCGTTGATTTTTCGCTTTTCTAGACAAATATTCCTGGTAACCTGGGTTAATTCTTCCCCTGCCTTAGCATGAACTTGGGCATCCAAGCCCTCTCTACCTGAAAGACGGTTATTGGCGGGAGTAATTAGCACATCACCAGTTTGATTCCAAAGATCCCCTCCAACTACTCGTAACACACCCCATTTACAAGTACGGGCCATATATAATTCCGGCATCATGCAAGCATGGAGGGCCGTCTTACTTATCAAGTTCGCAAGATTGTTTGATTTTCACAGGTATTTTGCCAATTATGCATTAGGCGATGAATACTTTGCAATACTTCATTATCTTCCTAGTACTGGACATAACGATAGCATGGCTGTGGGATATGTACTTGTGAATGTGACTCCAGGAATGGAAATTGAAGCTTATAACAAAATCAAAGGGATGAAACATGTTGATGACATAACCGTGCTGTTTGGCGATTATGACTTGATCATAAAATTGGTTGCTGATGATTTAGCATCAATTGCTAAAACGGTTGTAGAAACTATCAGACCTGTTCAAGGTGTGATCAACACAAAAACTCTAGCAGGTGCAGACATCTGATTTAGTGGCTTTACGCATGCCGTTTTCGCTTAATTCCTAGTTTCGAAAGGCGTGCTGCGCCCCATATGTAGCGCAGTATAGCGGTTTTTTGGAGATAATACTATATACCTAACCAATTTACTTGTTACCGGAGGTTATCCAAAATGTCTGATAAAAAATATTTTGTTCTCATGGAGAACAATAAAGATACGAGCCAAGTATTTGCGAGCAAACAACCACGTGGTGCAGCCCTAAAAGCTGCAACCCGTGGACACACCAGCATACGCCTGCGTGAGCGTGGAACTAAGAGAGTCCACTGCTTCACCGGTAGTATTGCAATGGTTGACAAGCCTGCAAATGGTCCGGCTTGGCTTCCTGACAAGATCAAGAAGGCAAACGTCAAGAAGATCGGAATCGAGCACCTTTGAGTTGCTTAACCGAGTCATTTGACTGATTATGAACTAATATATTCCGCGGAATATAACTGCCTCTCTGAGGGTTTAGGCCCTCGGGGAGGCTTTTTTTAATTTAATTATAATCGCTAAACCAATGGCTATTAATAACTCAATGAGTAACCATTTCTGGTGAATGCTGACATCAAAACCATGAATTAACATGGATGTGAAACGGGTAGAAAGATATCCAAGATCTATAAGCAACAAGCCTTTAACAAATATTAAGCTATTATGTTGTTGCGGTGGCTTTCCATAAAATAATAAAAACGCGCCAATACCTAAAGGTAATGCTGAATATCTAATTCTCAAGTCGATTTGGTCTTCTACCTCTGCGGTAGCAAAATTAGCATCAAAAATTTGTGGGAATATGAAACAGATTATAGAAACAATCAGCATAAATAGCCCTATGAATGTTACATAAGTGGTGTTTTCTTTATTCAACATAAATCTCCCTTTGTTTAATCCAACCACCCACCCACAATGCGATTACAATCATTATGAATTGACCTATTAATCGTAATATATGCCATATTGTAGCGAATGTTTTTCCCTCTAATGGTACATCATTAATCCACATATTGAGGTTCGCAGAATAAATAGCCACTAAAAATAACGCCATTAGCAGGCTTGAATATTTTCTTGTTTTAGGAATAATTAATCCAAGTCCTAAACCGATTTCCATACCACCTGTAACCAAAACCCAGAAAGTAGGGTATCCTAGAATTGCAGGGACTATCGGCTCAAACCATTTAGGGTCTTGAAAATGAGCAATTCCGACATTAATGAAAAATATCCCAAGAGTTATTGATAGGATATTTTGTAATAAATCTGTCACATTCATCCAGTATCGCCTTCAATAACGAACTTTTTGTCTTGTTAGCGTACGCCAAATTCGTTGAAGAGGATCATAGTAACGGTCCACTACTCTTTCCTTTAGCTGAATGATTGCATCATCTGTAATTTGAATTCCGGCAGGACAAACCTCTGTACAACACCGCGTGATATTACAATACTCAACACCAAATTCCTTCTTTATTTCAGGAATCCTATCTTCCATATCTAATGGATGCATTTCATATTGTGCAAGTCTAACTAGATTCCTTGGACCAGCAAATTCGTCAAATAATGAATGGTCCCTTAGTACGTGACAAGTATTGACGCATAGAAAACACTCAATACATTCTCTAAATTGTTGAACTCTATCAGCTTCTTTTTGATTAAATTCCCAGTTCATCTCTTTTGGGCCTTTGATTGGCTTAATTTTTTGCGCCACTTCGTAATTCCATGACACATCCGTGACTAGGTCTTTTACGTGTGGGAATGCCTTCATTGGTCTAATTTCAATTGGCTTACCCTCTTCAGTCTCGTCTACAACATCACTCATTCTAGTCATGCACATCAAACGTGGACGGCCATTGATTTCTGCTGAGCATGAGCCACATTTCCCTGCTTTACAGTTCCATCTTACTGCAAGATCTGGTTCTTGTTCATGTTGGATTCTGTGAACGCAATCTAAAACCACCATCCCTTCATCTAACTCAATTTCATAATCAGACAATTCTGCGGCGTCACCTTCGCCTCTGGTAATCATAAATTTCTGCATCTTTCCTTTCAAAGACATCAATTTTCACCTCCTGCTTCCGCTGCTCTTTCAGCAATCATGGCTTTTACTTCATTGATTACATCTTTGAGGTCGTCACGCATTGCTTCCTTTGCCTCTTGACGAATTTTAATTTCTCCATCTTCCATATAGATAATGTTGAGAGTCTCACCCCAATAATCATCATCTGGAGCAGGGAAGTCGTCTCTTGTATGACCACCTCTACTCTCTTCACGAGTTAATGCTGCAAGGGTTGCTGCGTATGACACATCCACCATATTTTTCAAGTCTAATGCTTGATGCCATCCCGAGTTGTATTTTCTTGAAGAACCTGGATAAGCAGCTTTTCTTCTAGTATCGAAGTTTTTCAAATCCTCGACTGCCTCATCGAGTTCTTCTCTTGTTCTGATTATGCCGACTTTTGCTTGCATCATGTCACGTAATTCATCATAGATAAGACCAGGATTTTCTCCGCCTTCATTATTGAATGGTTCTAGCATATCTGCGATTGCTGTTTTTACTTGAGATTCGTCAATAACTGGTTGTGCAAGGTCTTTGGAACGCTTAGCGGCAAATTCTCCAGCACGCTTACCAAATACAATCAGGTCGGACAGGGAGTTACCTCCAAGCCTGTTAGCCCCATGTAAGCCAGATGCTACTTCACCGCAGGCGTATAATCCTGAAATTGTTGTTTCTTGACTTTCCGCATTAACAATTACGCCGCCCATGACATAGTGTGCGGTCGGGCCAACTTCCATTGGTTCCCGTGAAATGTCGACACCAGCCAATTCCTTGAATTGGTGATGCATAGAAGGTAATTTCTTGAGAATTGCTTCTTCCCCACGATGTGAGATATCAAGGAAAGCGCCACCATGCGGCGAGCCTCTACCTGCCTTAACTTCTGAATTGATGGCTTTGGACACTACGTCACGTGTGAGAAGTTCTGGAGGTCTTCTAACCGTTGCTAATTTCCCTGAAACAATCTCTTCTACCCATTGATCAGATTCTTCTATAGTCTCTGCATGATCACCAGCAAACATTTCTGGGACATAGTCAAACATGAATCTATCACCTTCAGAATTTGTTAATCTTCCACCTTCACCTCTGACTCCTTCGGTGACCAGTATGCCCCTTACCGAAGGTGGCCAAACCATTCCAGTTGGATGGAATTGGACAAATTCCATGTCTCTAAGTTCAGCACCTGCCCATAGTGCTAGTGCGTGACCGTCCCCGGTATATTCCCAAGAACCTGAGCAAACTGACCAAACTCTAGTAATTCCACCAGTAGCTAAGACCACCGACTTGGCTGAAAAGGCATGGAAGTCTCCATCAACTCTAGTATAGGCAACACAACCAGTAACTCTGTCACCTTCTTTGAGAAGGTGTCTTACGGTATATTCCATAAAAATGTCAATACCTTCGTGTATGCCTCTTTCTTGTAATGTCCGAATGAGTTCAAGACCAGTAGCATCGCCAACGTGAGCTAGCCTAGGGAAGGTGTGGCCTCCGAAATTGCGCTGGTTGATTAGATTCTGTGGTGTTCTATCAAATACAGCACCCCACTGCTCTAATTCTCTAACTCTATCTGGTGCTTCTTTAGCGTGATATTCTGCCATTTGCCAATTAGCAAGCCATTTACTACCCTTCATAGTGTCATGGAAATGTACTTTCCAGCCATCACGAGGGTCTGCGTTTTGTAGAGCAGCGGCACATCCACCTTCAGCCATTACAGTATGCGCCTTCCCTAGTAGAGATTTAGTGATTATAGCAGTTTTAGCACCGCTACGGGCTGCTTCTATTGCCGCGCGAAGACCTGCACCTCCTGCACCTATCACAATAACATCATATTCGTATTTCTTGTAATCTTCTGTCATATTTTCACCTCAAAAAAGTATCAAATTCCATTCAGCAAGTCCGGTTAAATAACCTTCATTGTAAGCTAGCACCCATAGATCGCCAACAAAAACGAACGCAAGAGAGGTCCAGAACCAGAAACCATGAGAACGATTTGCTATGCTTAATTTGTCAAAAATTCTACCTCGTATTCTACTTATGCCTGTAGTCCAACGATCTAGTGCACCACCAGCGAGGTGCCTAAGAGCGTGACAAGAAGTAACATACATTGTTAATAAAAAGGCCTCTATAGCCATTATGAAGGTCCCAATGGAGAAGCCATATTGACCATCTTCAAACGTTAGAGTATGAGTAACATCCCACCACTTAATGGCGATAATTATCATTGCGGCATAGAGAAAATATCTGTGTAAGTTGTTGAGAATGAAAACGCGTTTCTCGCCCTTGTACCCTAGTTTCTTATTGATGTCGGGTTCGTCGACCCAGCAAGCTGTTGGGCTGGCAAAAAAGGTCCTATAGTAGACCCTGCGCATGTAGTAGCAAGTACCTCTAAATCCAAATGGAATCCACAAGACTAGAATTGCTGCATTGACCCAATGCGGATGCTCCCAAGCGGATAAGCCGAATAAATCCCATTCTAGAATGTTAGGAGAAAAGATTGGAGACATAACAGTACTCCCGTCTAAGTCGTATGAAATACCGGTATCGTGCAAAAATAATCGCCAGAAGGTGTAGATTAGTGCGAATGTCAATGCAAAACCCATAGCCAGTGGCTGAGCCCACCATTTATCTACACGGTCAGTGCGACCCAGTCCATTGATTACTGGCAGTTTTATTCCTTCACCCAAAGTTCTCACAGCCTTCCCCTGAGGGGGGGAACACTCTATGCCTATCGCGCACAGTCTTTGAGGTTGATTATTTGGCACATGTGTTCAACCTGCTATTTTATTCACTACATCCATTGCTTCTTCTACCATAGTGTAGTTAGCCCAGTAGGATTTTGATTGCCACATTTTGATGCCATCTTGGCCGATCAGTTGCACGGTTGGCGTAACTGGATTGCCAAATCCTTCAACTATCGAAAACTGAGTAGTCTCACCTGTTTCAAAATCTGTTAGCCTGCTTGATTCATTCGGCAGGACAATTGGCCACGGAGTATAATTGGAATCGTTATCATCATTGCCAAATGCCTTCATGACCGTCGCAGGTGATTCAACTTCTGACCACCTGTGCATACTGATGATGGAAACTGAAGAAGTATTGATGGTGCCATTATTGATTGATTCACGCAACATGTCGGTCCAATCATGACACCCTGAGCATCCTGCTGCAATCCAAAGCATCAGCACTGGTTTAGAATCTAATGCTTCTTTTAAGTCAAATAACGAGCCGCCGTCTTCGTCTCGTTCCAGCGTATCAGCAGTGAATGACAATTGTAGGGGTACTTCAGTCTGTATTGATTCTTCAATTGGAGCTGTGCAGCCGCATATTACAATGGTCAAACAAAGTAAAATTGTTAGAAGTTTAGGCTGCATGACCTTCACCAGTTGCTTGGTTTCGGTTAGCTGATACAGAGTCGTTAGCCTTTACTTTGGGCTTTTTAACATCTTGGAACCAGTTACTGACTCCGTTCCAATCAGGATCTAGGCCAAGATCTGCACAAATCAACTTACTGCTGATTCTAGCACTTTCAAAGATAGTTGGCAGTCCGCTGCCAGGATGGGTACCGCCGCCAACTATGTACAAATTCTTGGCTTCTTCAAATCTATTTTGAGGTCTTCTCCACAGCATTTGACCGAGATTGTGTGTTAAATTGAACACAGCACCTCGGTAGATATCGGAGGCGCCCCAATCATCTGGAGTAACAATGGTTTCTGACACAATGTGATCTGCAACATCATCATAGCCTAACTTTGCCATTTGCTTGATTACTATATCGCGGTATTCGTCTTTTATTTCTTCCCAATTTATCGATTCGTGTTGGTTTGGCACCGGTACTAAGACATACAGCGTTGAACAACCCTCAGGCGCCATATCTGGGTCGGTAACACAGGCATTTTGCACATACAAGGATGGGTCGTCCCAAGTAATTTTGTGGTTGGTGATGTCATTTAGGTTCTCCTCGTACCGTTGGGACGCATAGATTTGGTGATGAGGCATATCTGGATAGGTTTTATCCATACCAAGATAAAGCATGTAAGTGGAGCAAGAGTAACCTTTCTTTTCCAGTTTCTTGTTTGACCATTTCTTACGCTTCTCATCTGGGACAAGGGTGGTCATGGCGTGGGCAAAGTCTGCATTTACTACTACTTTGTCGGCATAGATAGTCTCGTTCTCAAGTTTGACACCTACCACGTTTTTACCTTCGTATATCAGTTTCTTTACCGGGGTTGAGGTTCTTATTTTGGCACCAAAACCTTCGGCAATCTTAGCCAGTTTTGGAGTAATTGAACCAAGTCCACCTCTAGCATGGAAAATACCGTGTTCATACTCTAGGAAGGCTAGAATGGTGAATAAGGATGGTGCGTGGAATGGACTCATACCGAGATATTTTGTTTGAAATGACATGGCTAGACGAATTCTTTCGTCATCGAAGTTCTTACGCAAATCGCTTGCTACTGATGCCCACGGCTTCAATACCTTAGCAACTCGCAAGGCTCTTTTAGTGAACAGATTTGACGGGCCTGTCCACGGTGTTTGTAGACATTGTTTGGACAAGTTCAATTTCTGGCGGTTGTCTTTAACATACTTTTCGAATCCACGGGCGTTTTTGTCGCCAGACAATTCACGGATTCTTTCGGTCATCAAATCTAGGTTACTAGTGGCGTTAATGTGTCCGCCTGCACCAAATACCAAACGGTATGAGGGGTCAATCAGCGGCATTAGTTCTAGTTCCTTGTGGGCGTCTAATCCAACAGCTTGGAAAATTTGTTCGATAACTTCGGGGAAGTGGAAGAAAGTTGGGCCACGATCGTAGGTAAATCCATCTTTGTGAACTAATTTAGTTCTGCCACCAACAGCGTCTTCTTTTTCGATTACAGTTACATCGACTCCAGAATAGGCTAGTAGCATTGCACTTGCTAGTCCACCGGGTCCAGCGCCGACGATTATTGTTGTAGGTTTAGCCTTGGCTTGCATGGTACGACTCCAATCAGACTGACATATAAAGAAGAGTTTAATTCCGTGATATATGGGTGAATAATCAACCTTCTATGCGGCGTTTTGTCATAGGTTTTTTACCAAATTTACCGCAGATTGTAGCGCACCTTCAACACTGCCGTGATAAGTATGATCTCCACATTCGAGAAACTGGTTGTTTCGGTTGATGTTATCAAAATCACTGGAGGAGAGTTCTGGCAAGGCTGCAGTAATGTGCTGAACATCTAGCAGACCCCATTCCCCAACTTGCTTACCGAACCATTCTGTTAATTCTTCAACTGCAGCCTTTGATATCTCTTCTTTACTATTGATACCCTTTTTATCAGCGTGCTCACCAACAATTGTCACGGTGATCAATGATTTGTCCTCTGGCGCGTAACTTGGTTGAATATCAGACGGCACTGCTATGTGTGATATCAATTTGTTTTGTGTGTTAATATTGGAATTCAACATAATGAACTTCTGCTTGAGCGGTGATTTGGGCGCAGAAAAATGCACTGTCCATACTGACCTGGTTATCTTTCCTGCAACCCCATCATAGGCCTTTATAATGCGAGAATATTTTTTCGTCTTGTTATCAACAATTAATTCGTTGTCGTTGATTATTTTGACGTCTGCTTTGAGAGTTAGTTTGGTATTTTCTAATTTGTCAAATAAAAACTGTGGCACTGCTGAGATTCCTTGCTTAGGCAAAACCATATCGCCTCTCGACATATTCTTGAACACAAATTTGAACATTCGGGCATCGGTTCTTAGACTAGATTCAAGAAATATTCCGCCAAATAGCGGGGAAAAAAATCTGTCTATGAAGGATTTTGAGAATCCCCTAGAAGTTAAAAATTCACGCGTAGTTTGTCCAGGTTGAGTGAAAATTTCTTCATCTGGTGTGCGCATTACATGCCAACGTAATAATCCAACTCTTAGCAGGTTGAGTGGCGAAGTGAACAAATTAATGGCGCCCATCATTCCAGTTATTGGACGGCGAAACGGGTCCGCAAAACACCATATTTTGGATTTTCTTGGGCGGGCTTCAATTACTAACGCACCAGGATGGAAAGGTCGGCAATTCATGGCTTGATAATCAAAGACAGTACTTGCTAACGGATATCCTGTTTGTAGTACGTGAAACCCTTGGTCAAGAATAAAACCCGATTTCTCAGTGCTTGCCATCCTACCGCCAATTTTGGCAGATTTTTCAAACAGTTCTACCTCAAACCCTTTTTCTTCCAGTAAGTATGAACAGTAGAGGCCAGAAATGCCGGCACCAATTACTGCGATTTTTTCACTCATTGGACCACTCATGCAGATACTGTATCAAGACCTAATTTAAACTTGAATTCATCTAAATATGGTCCCATCGATTTAATCAACAGAGCATCAGGGTGAGTTCTAATAACTAGTCCATCTAGATACATTAGGGCTCTTATTATTGGGAATGCTTCTTCACCAAACTCGGCGTTGGCTAATTCCACAGCGGCCCGTACCGTTTGCATCATTACTCTAGTCAAACTCTGCTCGCCAACTGGTTTCTTTTCGAAATCGAAGTATATCTCATGCATTCTACTCATGTATTTTTGCATCTTTTTACCTGTTGGCTTCTTGTTAGTCATATCCAGTAGTGCAATGAAAGCTTCATCTAATTCTTGCTTGGATAAATGTTCAAAGAAATTGAATAGCGAGCGGTTTACGAATTCCGGAGCATGACAAATAGCACCGTTATCAATAAACACAAACTTACCTTCATTATCGATTATACAATTACCAGGATGAAGGTCACCGTGGAAGGTCCCAATACCAAACAAATACGCCCCGTGAATTCTAAACAATTCCAGTAGAGTCTCCCATTTCAACGATTTATTTTCGATGCCCTCTTCTAATGACATTCCTTCGATGAATTCAGACACTAAGACATTTTCATTCGATAGTTCTGGGTAATATTGGGGAAACCTGAGCAGGGGTGTTGCAAAATCATCAGCGATATCCTGCTGTATTTTAGACAGTTCATTAGCACCTAAAATCTCGTTACGCAAATCAAGTTCCCTAGTGGTGTAATCTGCAACGTGATTTAGCAAAGCCATAGGGTTACCGACTTTTCTAAGTCTTGGTGATAATATCAAGAACATGCGTAACCATGACCGCATTCTGTCTACCTCTTTGCGAAACTTGACTGCATTTGCCTGCTTTACGAATTTAATTACTACTTGGTCGCCGTTGTGTAATACTGCACGATGTACTTGCCCAACAGAGGCTGCCGCTAGGGGCTTTTCTTCGATTGATTTGAACTTCTCAAAGAAACCAGGGATTGCTTTACTTTTTAGAGTAGCCTCCCAATCTTCTTGAGGGATAGATGCGGCGTGTTGGTATAATTGCTGAAGTTGTTTGCACTTATCTTCACCAAGAAGATCAGGCCTTAAGGCAAAGATTTGAGCGAGTTTCACCGCCATCAATCCTTGCTTTTGAATCCAGTCTAGATCAGCAGGTCGCTTACGCATTATTTGACGCATAAACCTAAAGAAAGTCAGCATTCGCATAACAATCAATCCATGCTTTGAGTTTATCAAACCGTGTATGGTTCAATCTTCGCTCTCTTCGATGAAAATGAGCGTATAGCGCCATAGTTCACCGTCATCTTGACCGGTTTCTCGCCTAATTCTTACATCACTATCCTCTGGGTATCTTGACCGCAGAGCACCTTCAATAATTCCATCATCTAATTCCCAAAGTGGGAGAACATCTGCTTTTTCTACTGGTGGATGAGTTAGATTTACTTTGATGTGAAAGAAAGGAACGGTATCGTATTCAAGTTCCCCAAGTCCTGCATATTCCCACCAATCCATTAATTCGCTGAGGAATTCGACGTGACCCTCGATTTTGCGAAGACTAAATGCTAATTCTTCACCGATTCGATGACCAACCTGTCTCAACATGGTTTTGATATCAATCCCAAGTTGATGAAGACTAAACACTGTACCATCTTGCAACGCGACCCTTGCTTGATTAATCTCGTTACTAGAAGCTAGGAATGTATCTGGATTGAATGGTGTATCTTCATCTGGTAATTCACCACTGAAGCCTAATGCTTCTCTAAATTGTTCCAAGAAGGAGCCTTCACCCACAGTGAGTCTGAGCGGGTCGACGATCCTCTCTTCAGTGAAGCGTTTCTTCGCGCTGCTAAAGTCCACAGCTCGGCTCCAAATAGCCATCATGAATTCGTAATGTGAAGCGGCGAAAACTTCAGAGGAAACCACCAATGCTGCATCTTCACGGCCTCTTCCTACTGGATTTTGTTCAACAAACAAAAACTGGATAACATCAGTTTGGTCTTTGAGGACACCGAGTGAATTAACTTCGTCAGAATGACGGATTTCTATCGATTCGTGTAATTGGTCAAAAAATTTCAACGTTCTTCGGTCCAATTGGGCGAGAACTTTGATGATTACTCCTCGCTCTGCGGCTGAGTTTACTTCTTCTATGGAGGGGGATCTGCACATGTGAAGTATCCCATATCTGCCTAGAAAGAGAACTAATTGCCCGTCTGCTTCGTTGGCTAGCTCACCAATTTTCTTTTGCACGTGATCTCGGCCCTTCAATACGGCGAATTTAGCGTTGGAATCACCCTGTTGAGAATCATTTTCTAGCGCATCGTCTGTTGCACCAGACATAATATTTTCAAATGCTTTTGTAGTTCTGTCAATTCTTGATTTTTGATCTTTTATCAACTTCTTGAATAGCACAGGTAGTGAAGAACATGAAAACTTCATCGGCCTATCTGCGGTAACGTTTACCAAACCGATTTGGGTTAACCTTGACAGTGAGTTATATGCATCAAGTCTATTTGTACCAAGTTTTTTTGCTAAATCACTCGCTTTCAATTCTTTGGAAGATGATAATAACACCAGTGACCTAGCTTCCCTATCTGTTAGTCCGGCTTCCTCGAATAATTCTACCCAGTCCATTCACTCACCATCCGAAGATAACGTACTTAGTGTATTCAATATCTTTGCAACATGTCTACGGGGCCTAAATAGCCAGTCATAGCAGTAGTGTATCTTTCGGTCAGGGCCGACAAGAAATGAGGATTTCCCTGGGAACTTACCCAAAAATAGCGGGACCCCATAAGCTTCCGACACTTCTCTTTCCGGATCACTGAGCAGAGGAAACGGCAAGTCTAGTTCCTCTTTGAATCGTCGGTGATCTTCTACTGAATCTTCGCTTATCCCAATTATTTCTACCGGCGGTGTTAGTGATTGGAACAATTCGTATTGTTCTTTGAAATTTAGGCATCCCCGCTTGCATGTTGGCGAGCCATCTTTGGCGTAAAAGAACAAAACTTTCCACTTACCGTCATAATCGGAAAGCGATATACTTTGGTCAGTACTTGATTGTAATGTGAAATTTGGTGCCGTCTGGCCAATTAGTTGCTTTGACATTTTACTACCTCTATTTGTAAGTAGCAAGCCTATTCATTAAAAACGAATGGGAGAATGTGCCCCATTCTTTTTGCCTTAGTTGACAAGTAGCCTTCGTTGAAAGAACCAAGTCCTTCAATGTGAGAAATTCTTGTTTCGATAGTAATACCGTTATCGACCATACCCTTGATTTTCAAAGGGTTATTGGTCATCAATCTGACCTTAGTTACACCTACGCTCTTTAGCATCTCAGCACAAAAAGTATAATCTCTGGCGTCAGCAGGATGATTGAGCATTGTATTAGCGTCTAATGTATCGTATCCTAAATCCTGCAGAGAATAAGCCTTAATTTTCTCATTCAAACCTATCCCTCTACCTTCCTGACGAAGGTAGACGATTGCACCGCAACCCTCTTCTTGCACTTTTTGCATAGAAGCTTTGAGTTGGGGGCCACAATCACACTTCAGAGAAGTGAAGGCATCCCCTGTCAAACATTCTGAATGTATTCTAATCAGTGGGGTTGTTGTTCGGTCGTCTAGTCCTACTGAGAGTAGGGTATGTTCTGATCCATTCTCATCAACCATCACACGGATTCTGAAGTTTCCGTATTCGGTTGGCAAAAATGCGTCAGCTTCAATTTGCATTGGGTCAATGGTTCCGCTTTCCATGGTCCCCTGTCGCCACCTCGTGGTTATAATGTAGTGTTTATTTTCCCGCATGAATGTAAACACCGCTTTATAGCGTGAGAGTATTATTTGTTGGCATGTCTAGAGTGCAGTGCGATTTAGGTGTCGCTGCAGTTATCGTCAAAGACGACTCGGTTTTGTTAGTTAAGGAAGCAGCTGGGAGATACATTGGACATTGGGGACTTCCGAAGGGCCACGTGGACGCCGGCGAACTCCCACGTGATGCTGCGCTCAGGGAACTGCGCGAAGAATGCGACGTTAGTGGTAAAGTTACAGGCATTTACGCCATCCGTGAAAATCTTACAGAAATAGGCCCTGCAGTGTTCATCGCTTACAGTGTTGAACTAGAGCCTGGACAAGTACCGGTCGCATCTAGCGAAATTGCCGAGACGGAGTTTGTCAACGTCGCTAAATTCGAGGAGTTGCAGTGGGTAAGCACAGCAATGAAGTCAATTGCAACAAATGCGCTAATGCAAACTCCGTTCGCGACTCTTGATTATTCTGACCAGAGAGGGTACCCATATCTTCTCCACCAAAACGGAGATGTAAAAATATGAACGGACAACTATCTGAGAGAATTAGGTCTGCAAATGACAAACCAGTGAATGAAGATGGTGAATACATTGTATACTGGATGATTGCCAGTCGACGGTTCAACTACAACTCATCGTTAGAATTTGCCGCAAAGTTGGCAATAGAACACGAAGTTCCGCTGTTGGTAATCGAAGAAATTTCTACTAGCCACAGATTTGCTAATGATCGAATAGCGACTTTCATGATTCAAGGCATGGTGGAAAATGTGTCTGTCTTCAAGGACAACAATATTCGCTACATACCATGGGTCGAAACACCATTGAGCGGGCCGATTGGTCTTCTAAAAGAAATTTCAAAAAGAGCAAAAATAGTTGTCAGTGACGATTTCCCCACTTACTATCCTAGTAGAGCAATAAATGCGGCAAGCAAATCTATTCCGGTAAAAATGTACGCTGGTGACTCAAACGGAGTCATTCCAATGTCATGGACTGAAAGCGCCCACACAACTGCCCATGGCTTTAGACGATGGATACATGCAAATTTCAGTCGCTGCCCAGAAACCTGGCCGAAACAAAACCCAATCCCAAAGGGAGCAGATCTTTTGATGAGCGATAAATTGTTTAAATCGGTAATGAAAGATTGTTCTGTTAAACTTCCACCATTTGAATGGTTATGGAGATGCTCAGAAGGTGGCTCAGTAGGTAAAAAAGCGCTGTCTGCGATAGATATCGACCACTCTGTAGGGCCAGTAAGAATGGCCCAAGGTGGCAGAAATACTGCGATGAGGAAACTAGCACATTTCTTAACCGACCGACTAGAGAGATATCACACAGACAGGAACAATGTGGAAAACCCAGCTGTTAGCGGATTATCCCCTTGGTTGCACTTTGGCCATGTCTCATCAATTGAAATCGTGGAGCGCATACTCAACCAAAATGATTGGTCCCCAGAGAACATAGACACCTCAAGGAAAGGCTCAAGAGAGGGCTGGTGGGGACTATCTGCAGGTGTGGAAAGTTTCCTTGATCAAATAATAACATGGCGAGAACTTGGCTTCAACAATGCATATCATAACGAGAATCACAATAAATTTGAATCAATACCAGCATGGGCCCAAAAGACACTTGCTGAGCACTCTGATGATGAACGCGTGTTGTATACATACGACCAAATCGAAAACGCCGAAACTCACGATGAAATATGGAATGCTGCTCAAATCCAATTAACTCAAACTGGTATCATCCACAACTACTTGAGAATGTTATGGGGTAAGCGAATTCTAGAATGGGCATCAACTCCAGAGCAAGCTGCTAATTGGATGATTGAACTTAATGATAAATATGCTTTGGACGGCAGAGATCCCAATTCTTACACAGGAATATTTTGGGTTCTTGGAAGGCACGATAGAGCATGGGGCCCTGAAAGAGCCATATTTGGTAAAATAAGATATATGTCATCAGAGAGAACTCGTAAAAAAATGAATCTTAAACCATATTTACAACAATATAGGAGTAGATGATATGAGTATCATATTTGAACATAAGACTGAGGTTGAAAATAGTGTCGAAGAAGCATTTGCCTGGCACGAAAGGAAAGGGGCATTTAGACGCTTGATGCCACCATGGGAACTTGCCGAAGAAGTACGTGCAGATGATAATCTTGAAGAAGGTTCTCAAAGAATATTCAGATTTCCCCTAGGCCCAATAAAGATGAGTTGGGTTGCTCAGCACACAGGATACAATCCACCTCACTCTTTTGAGGATAAGATGCTAAAAGGGCCTTTCAAGTCTTGGCATCACACCCATAATTTCGAGACCATCGGAGACAACAATGCGTTGATTCATGACAAAGTTAACTACAAACTGCCAATGGGGTTCCTTGGCAAACTAGTTGCTGGTAGAATGATAAAGAAGCGGCTTGAGAGAATGTTTACAGCAAGGGAAATTAGACTTGAAAGAGATTTGAAGCGTCATGCTGACTTCGCTGATAAACCCCGTAAAAAAATTCTAGTTGCTGGCTCATCTGGATTAATTGGTCGCCAATTAGTGGCCTTTTTAGATACTGGAGGTCATGATGTTTGGCGACTAGTAAGAAGAAAGGCCAAGAAAAATGAAAAGGAATTAGTTTGGAATCCTGAAGTCGGGATAATTAATCATGATGTATTGGAAGGCTTCGACGCAATAATCCACCTTGGTGGTGCGGGAATTGGCGATAAGCGTTGGTCAAAAAAACGGATGAAATTAATCGAAGAAAGCAGAACAAAGAGCACTGCATTGTTGGCAAATGCCATCACTGAACTAACCAAGAAGCCCGAGGCATTCATCGTTGCTAGTGCTGTTGGTTGGTATGGTGAACGTGGTGATGAAGAGTTAGATGAAACATCAACACCTGGTGAAGGATTTCTGCCAGAAACTTGCGCTAGATGGGAAGGCTCCTGTCAGGCTGTCCGAGACATTGGGGTACGAACCATCAATTTGCGAACCGGTATTGTCCTAGATGCTACTGGTGGAGCGCTTGGAAAAATGTTGTTACCAGCCAAACTTGGCGCTGGAGGCCCAATTGGTCGAGGTAAGCAATGGTACAGCTGGGTTTCAATGGACGACCAAATATATTCAATTCATCATCTCCTAATGAAAGAAGATTGTGAAGGTGCCTACAACATTGGATCACCAAATCCTGTGCAACAAAAGACATTTGCCAAGACTCTAGGTAAGGTGTTGCGACGACCAGCATTTATGCCAACCCCTCCGCTAGGAATATGGTTTCTGTTTGGAAAAATGGGTGTTGCTTTGACCACCGAAAGTACTAGAGTACTTCCAAAAAGGCTAGTTTCTTCTGGGTACAAGTTTGAGCACGAAAACCTAGAAGACGCCTTGAGAGATAGTCTAGGATTGTGGAAATGATCCACTCAAACCTAGAAATTTAACCTTGGCTTTCTAATAATACCGAAGGCGAACTGGATTTTGCGGTATAGACTCATAGTTAGCCTTCTGGTAAAAACATCACCATTTCTCTTCATAGCTTCTTCAAGAATTGCATCATAGGCTGCACACATTACTGACGGTGAATATTTGGCATCTTTATCTAATAGTGATAACAGCCCAATAGCGTTTTTCCTGTGTACCATTACATGGTCGAGGTAGTGTCGCATAAAATTCTGCCAACCTTCTGAGGTCGCCAGGTCTTGAGAAGTAAGGTCTTGATTTGTTAACCCAAATTTGGCAAGTTCTTCACTAGGGAGATAAATTCTATTTCTACTGAGGTCTTCTTGAATGTCCCGCAAGACGTTGACCATCTGGAGATAGATACCCATCTCAACCGCATGTCGCCTAGCGTTTGGATCATTATATCCATATATCTCCACTAAACACAGGCCAACAGTTGATGCGACACGATAACAATATTGACGTAAGTCTTCGAACCTTTGATACTTCGCTGCATAAAGGTCATCTTCCATGCCTGAAATTAATTCTCTCAAGTGGTCTAACTCTATCGGGAATTTTTTGATTACATCGGCGAGTGCTATGAAAATTGGTTCATCGACAGTCTCATTGTTTTCGATTGATTCCAAGTTTGTTCTAAACCATAGTAAAGCGGTTAATTTTGACAAGTGGTCTAGATCTGCATTTAGCGGTTCAGACTGTTTGTCGGTAGATAATTGAATACTGCGATCTTTCGCTTGCTCATTTAGGTGCGATAAGTCTCTGTCCGGCAACCAATCTCCGTCAACGATATCGTCAACTCTACGGCAAAAGGCGTAAAGTGCATTCACTGCTTGGCGCTTTTGAATGGGTAAATGTCTAAAAGAGCGGAAGAAAGAACTTGATGCATTTCTAGCGATTGTTTCACAGGTAGAGTAGGCGTTTTGGAGCTTATCTGCCATAGTATCTTTTTCTTGCCCGAGTTGAAATATAGATACCATACAATCACCACCTAAAGCATACTGCCAACATATTAAGCCATTGTTATTGTTATATCAAGTATAGTATTTTACCCAACTAAAATGTGTTAGAATTATGCAAGTTGTGCCCAATCAACTTCTGCTTCAACTGCTTCTATTTCATCAACATCCATTTGAGCAAGTTGTAATTTTCCAGATAATTCATCGTTTACTGCATGCCAGTAAGAATATGCTTCGATAACCCAAATTCCAGACTCTCTGGTACCATTTCCAGAGCCCTTTACTCCACCAAATGGCAAGTGTGCTTCTGCCCCGGTGGTAGAATTATTTATTCCTGTCATTCCAGCCTTGATGCCGGTTTTGTAGCGATATGCTTCCAGACGATCATTGGTATATATTGCCGACGACAAGCCATACGGACTAGCGTTAGCAAGATGCAGTGCATGGTCGAAATCCTTAGCCTTGACTATTGTTACAGCAGGACCAAATATTTCCTCATGGAAACATTTCATGTCTTCAGTTACATCTGCGAAAACGTGTGGCCACATAAACACACCATCACCTGCATTACCCATGAAATTTTCAGGCTGGTTGTCAGTAGTGATCTCCCCTCGACCCCAAAGTTGGGTTGCTCCAGAAGACTTAGCCATATCGAGGCCAATCATGAAATCCTTAGCATACTTTTCTGACAGCATTGGGCCGTATAGAACATCTTTGTGAACCGATGAATCACCAATATGGGTTGACTTGACTTTCGCCATAAATTTCTCCATGAACTCGTCATATATTGCTTCGTGAACTATGAGATTACCAAGGCTTGTGCACCGTTGTCCAGCGGTTCCAAAAGCACCCCAGTAAGCACCCGCAACTGCATTATCTAAATTGGCAGACGGCATGACAACCAATGGGTTCTTGCCACCCAATTCTAAGGAACAAGAAACTAAATTTCGACCGCAAACTTCACCAATCATTTTTCCAACCTCTGTTGAACCTGTGAAAGAGATTTTGTTGACTAGCCCTTCATCTACTGCATCAACTAGGTATTGGCCAGCGCCGCTGCCTTTGCCATGAACAAGATTGATTACGCCGTTTGGTAAACCTGCTTGATGCATAATTCGTGCCAGAGCAAAGGAAAGAAGAGGCGCGTCTTGTGGGCTTTTCCACACGCAAGTATTACCACACATGATGGCTGGAATCATCTTCCAAAATGGGACCGCTGAAGGGAAGTTACAAGCATTAATTATGCCACAAACTCCTAGGGGCCGGCGGTAGGTGAACAACTCTTTATCGGGCAATTCAGAATTTACTGTTTGACCATACAATCTTCTGCCTTCGGATTGGAAGAACAAACATGTATCAATTGCTTCTTGTATTTCCCCACCTGATTCTTTCAATGTTTTACCAATCTCTCTTGTTTCAAGCGCTACAAGATCATCTTTGTATTCCATTAACAAACGTCCCATGTTACCAATTATTTGGCCTCTGGTAGGTGCTGGCGTGGCGGCCCAACCAGTAAATGCTGCATGAGCTGCATCAAGAGCAGAATGGACATCATCCCGTGTTGAAAGTGGGAATTCCCCCAAACAATCAGCTAGTAATGCTGGGTTTTTTGATTCGAAAGTCACTCCATCGCTGGATGAGGTCAGTTGACCATTGATGATGTTGTATCCTCTCACCGATGGTTTTCCATTCGGGTTTTCTCGGGCGATAAATTCCAATCCTGTTTCTAAAACATGAACCATGGTCAGCCGACCTAAGCCCGACTATTGAAGATAATGGTCATTATCGATAATTCTTTATTTGCAATGTTTAAAAGTACCTAGACAATACCAACAACTACCTCGAGTACAGGCCATGGGTATAGAAACTATAACCACAGCCGGCAATTTGGAGCGATTATTATGTCAGGTCAAAATGAAACTATCTCACTAACGGTAGAAAAGTCAATACCATCAGATGTTGGACACGGAAGAGCAAGAATTTCGGGAGACTCAGGACTCGATTTAAAGCCTGGTGACATTGTACTAATCAAAGGTGAAAAGCGCTCTACTGCAGCCATATATTGGCGCAGTAGGCCCGAAGATAATAAAATGGCAATTATTAGAATCGACGGAATTATCAGAAAGAACGCAGGAGTTAGCCTTCGAGACAAAGTTACCGTTTCAAAAGTAGATGCTGAGGAGTGTAAAAAACTGATTATATCGCCAGTAATGGCTAACAAACAGAAAGTCAAATTTGGCCCAGGTATCGAAGGATTTGCTCGCCGTGGCTTGCAAAACCGCCCGGTAGTACAAGGTGACAGGATTTTCATTCCAGGAATGACCCTCTTCGCAGAAGCACTACCGTTTGCTGTGGTGCAAACCACCCCAAAAGGGGTAGTCAAAGTCACTAATGACACTGATATTGTTATCAAAGATGAAGCAATAGATGACGATGACATTGGCCAATCAGAAGGAATCACTTACGAGGATGTTGGTGGCATTGGTCAACAATTGTTGAAAGTTCGAGAAATGATTGAATTACCATTAAAGCATCCTGAGCTATTCCGCAGACTGGGGATTGACCCGCCAAAAGGAGTACTCCTACACGGCCCTCCTGGCACCGGAAAGACAATGATCGCCAAGGCTGTTGCAACTGAAACCAATGCTCACTTCAAGAGTATCAACGGCCCGGAAATTATCAGCAAGTATTATGGTGAATCCGAAAAGCAACTTCGAGAGATTTTTGATGATGCTGCCGATAACGCCCCGGCAATAATTTTCATTGACGAAATAGATTCAATTTGTCCCAAGCGTGAAGATGTGAGCGGTGAAGTTGAGCGAAGAGTTGTGGCTCAAATGCTGACCTTGATGGATGGTATGCAAGGCCGCGATAATGTTGTCGTGATTGGAGCAACAAATCGACGTGATGCATTAGACCCAGCCCTTAGAAGGCCGGGCAGATTTGACAGAGAGATCGAGATTGGAGTCCCGGACAGAGACGGACGTAGTGAAATCATGGACGTACATACTAGACAAATGCCGATTTCAGAAGATTTTGACATCACATGGATTTTAGACAATACCTACGGATTTGTCGGAGCAGACCTTGCCGCACTAGTAAGAGAAGCAGCGATGAAGGCGCTTAGGAGATACTTACCAGAAATTGACTTAGAAGATGAGACTATTCCACCTGAAGTACTAGAAAAGATGGAAGTGTGTATGGATGATTTCCAGCATGCTATCAAGGATATTGAGCCGTCTGCACTACGTGAAATATATGTCGAAGTTCCTGAAGTTACTTGGGAAGAGATTGGTGGATTAGAAGAAGTCAAAAGTAGACTAAAAGAATCTGTGGAATGGCCACTTACTAAACCCGAATTGTTTGAACACTTTGGAATCAAACCACCTCGAGGAATCGTAATGTTTGGTGCACCAGGTACGGGTAAAACTCTGTTAGCCAAAGCAATAGCTAATGAAGCACAGGCTAATTTTATCAGCATCAAGGGTCCAGAAATGATTTCTAAATGGGTTGGAGAATCAGAACGAGCAGTCCGTGAAATATTCAAAAAAGCCAAACAATCATCGCCTTCGATTATTTTCTTGGACGAGTTTGAATCTATTGCTAACATGCGCTCGTCTAATTCCAGCGAAGGAAGCGACGTTTCTAATCGTGTAGTCAACCAACTCTTAGCCAGCATGGACGGAGTTGAATCAATCGACGGCGTGATTGTAGTTGCGGCTACTAATCGACCAGAGATGATAGATCCAGCTTTACTAAGAAGTGGCAGATTTGAGCGAGTATTGCACGTCCCTCCGCCCGACATTGGAGCAAGAGAGGCCATCTTCAACATACATTGTAAGGGTATGCCTCTGTCCAAATTCTCCATCAAAGACATTCTAAAAGGATTAGATGGATTTACCGGCGCAGACATTGAAGCTGTTTGCCGTGAGGCCGCACTAATATGCATGCGGGCTAACAAAAAGAAAGTCACTAAGGCTCACTTTGAAGAGGCAATCGGCAGAGTAAGACCTACAGTAACTCCAGAGATGCTTGATTATTATCAAAAAATGGAAGCAAGACTTACATCTGGAATGTCAAACATTAGGCGCTCGAAAGACTTCTCCCACGGCATTGAAACAATGTGAGATTGACAGAGTCACCGACGCATTGAAGGAGTAAACAACCCTCATCGTATCATACGGGGTAATCACATATGGCTATTTTTGCAAATGAAATATTTGGCAGAGATGTAGTCGATTCCCATAACGAAAAACTTGGCGAATTACGTGATTTTGTGATTGATAAATTATCCGGCTCAGTCACCCAAATTGTCGTGAAACTTGAAGCAAATTTAGACCCTGGAATGCTACCTTGGGAATACCGTAATGGATTGTTAAATATCCCAATTGATGATGTATCGAGAATCTCAAATAGAATACATTTGCGAAAGTAAGTTGCAATGAGCATTTTAGCCTCAACAATAGACAACATTCTAAACTAAACGCCGAGCGTGTAGTGTCGGAATTACGCTCTAGTAGGTGCTGATATGGTTGAGTGGCGGGAAATTAACTATCGAAGATTCGGTCTACAAACCGCTTTCTGGTCGGTTATGTTCGTTCTCCTGCTCATGATTTTGAGTAACTTTATTAATTTATCAAATACTAATCAATTATCCGCTTATGATGATGATTGGAATGATATGTCTGCTTTTCGCCAAGATATCAAAGATATGGGTATTGAAACTAGATCACTAGTTAGCAGCCCATTACTGTTAGCAGATATTGAAGACCCAAGAAACACAACTTATGTTGTCGCTGGAGTTGAAAGAGATACCTTATCACTACCACAGTTTGATGATGATGGATTTATTACAATAGCCTCTGATGATGGTTATTCACCTTCAGAGGTTGACGCGATTGTGACTTTTGTTGAAAACGGCGGCACAGCAATAATTCTAGAAGATTATGGTTTTGCTGGCACTATCGCAGAAGCCTTTGGAGTGCGGTATAACGGCTATCAGTTATTTGATACAACATATGTTCCTGAACTAAACTTCAATTATGTATGGATGTGCGTGCAGACCACTCCTTGCAGCATGAATGGCAGTCAAATTGATACAGACTCTCTTTCAACTCACGAAAGGTGGGCTGATACTTCATCCGCATTGAGTGCTCACCCGTGCGCTATTGCCAATGGCCAAGCAGTTACATTGGAAGATTCAGGAGTATGTGCACATCATTGGTCTGACGGAGAAATTGCATACAATGGCACATATAGGGTACTGCTAAACAATATTACAGCGTTAGAATTAATCCCAAACTCAAACAACCCTCTTTCTGAACTAGCGATACGAGCCGTTACTAGTAACGAAGCAAGTATTGACGTCAATGGTGATGGAAAACTAGTGGTAAGCGCAATACAAAGTGAAGAAACTCCAGACCTTTATGGAAGATTCAACCTTAGTATTGAAGCCTGCGCAAAGTCTACTTGTAATCCAGATGATGGAGGTCGGGTCTTCTTTGTTTCAGATGGTTCTCCTTTAATCAATGCAATATACGACTACTCTGGTTTTGCAGAGGGTGAGTACGGCCCCACTGATACCGAAATTCCAGCAAATGACAACAGAAAATGGGCATTAGATATTATTGCTGAGGCAATGATGACCAGCATCCAAGATGATGGTTTGGAACCGTCAGAAAACGCGATGGTGATATTCGATGAATCAAGACACCCACAGAATGCCGTATTAGCAGATTCATACAATACAATTTATTTCTTATTGGTATACTTTACCGGGGAAGGATTGGCTATGTTAGTACTATTCCTAATCCTATTCATTGCTTTTGAAGCTGTGCTGATTAGGAAGAAAGACCCTGATAGTTGGCGACATGTATTTTCAATTATTTACTACGGGTTTGGTGATGCAAATAGATATCCCTATTATTCCAAAGTGGAAAAGATTAGACAGGTGTTCCTCTCTAAGGTTAGAAACCAAAATGGCCTTACTAGAGAAGAATTCCATGCGATGTCTGCTCGTGAATTGGTTGCGCTAATTAACGACCCAACCTTAGCAAAATTTGCTATTGAACCCACTAAGTATTCTCTAGAGCAAACTGTGTCTATTGTAAAACGTGTCAAAGCATGGGGAAGGCGGTGATAAAATGTGGACAAGAAAAGCAGCATTCACATTTACCGGTGGTATTGCCTTAATTCTTATTGGAATGATGATTTCCAATAACCAAATGATGATTCTAGGTTTGGCCTTAATCGCTTTTATTGTGGTAAATTCTTGGATATCAGGCCACGGAGATGTAGAAGTGCAGCGAACACTATCTGCTGATAATCTTTACAAAGGCGACGACCTATATGTTGAACTACTCATCACCAATCGATCAAATCGTAAAACCCAATTGCTCGAAGTGTACGATAACATTCCCCACGAGATGAAACTAAGAAGCGGGCTTAATCAAATGCGCCTAAACCTTAGCCCCGGAGAAAGCGCTAGAATTCGTTATGTCCTTCGCTGCCCGCTCAGAGGACATTACTCGATTGGTCCTGTCTCATTGAGGTCAAGAAATACCTTCAATCTAGGAGTTGAAGAAATGTTTGTTGACCATCACAGTGACATTGTGATATTCCCTCAAATAAAAGAGGTAGAAGAGGCCTTTTTACGCTCTCGCACTCCGAAAATGTATACTGGAGCAACTACTCTTAGAACCCCAGGGCAAGGTTCAGAATTCTACTCCCTACGTGAATACGTCCCTGGAGACCCGTTCAAAAATATCAACTGGAAAGCGTATGCAAGAACTGGAGAATTGATGGTGAACGAGAAGTGCCGAGATGCGGTAACTGATTTGTATCTATTAATTGATTCAAGAGATATTGCGCGAATTGGAACGGTACTGAAAAACCCCTTGGAAATGAGCACAGTCTCTGCTGCAAGTTTAGCAGCATTCTTCCTTAAACGTCGAGATTCTGTAGCTCTTGGAATATACGGCGAAAAATTATCATACTTACCACCAGATACTGGAGATAAGCAATATTTCAAAATTCTAAGTGCTCTTGCTGGGGTTTCAGCAAAGGGTGAGATGCCGTTACAAGCAGTGACTAACTCTTTGAGCGGGAGATTTAGTAGAGGCAGCCCTGTGTTCGTAATTTCATCATGTGAAGGCGATGGAACCGTGCCTGCAGCTGTAAGGGACTTGGTTGGAAGAGGACACGAAGTAACAGTATTATCACCTTCTAGTATTGACTTTGAAAGATTGGTCAGCCGTATTCCTCGAATGTCATATGAGGTGTTAAAATTAGAACGTCAAAACCGACTAACTACCTTAGCAGGGTCTGGTGCACAGGTAATTGATTGGATGCCTGACATGGATTTATCTCAAGCATTGATGCAAGTGAGGGGGTACTAAAATGGCTGAAGATGTCCAAGTTCAAAGTGACGTCACCATTACCGGTAGCGCCAAGGCAAGAACTTTACATTTGAAAACATTAAGAAAACAATGGCAAATCATCACATTGCAAATCATCGCCACAGCCGCCCTAATTGGGATGTATCTCGAGGTTGTATCAACATATGTGGTAGGAACAATTGACCATACAATCTTATTTTCTTCTATTGAATCACTCATTGGCAGTGATTTACCATTAGGTAAATGGTTTACTGGTCAAGGAAGAACTGGTCTGGCTAGGTTCTTTGTCCCCTTAGCCATTGGATTATTAGTCGGAGGATTGATGGCATTAGTGGCATATCAAACACCTAAGACTCAACAAAGATTGAAACTTGGTTTCATCATTACCTTAATCACACTACTAGTTGGAAGACTAATTCTTGGTTGGCTAACTGGAATGATTTTCTCCTTTGACATTAGATTACCAGACGATGGTGAATTACAAACTCTGGAATGGCCATTATTGATGATAATGTCTTTGTTAATCATGTTCGTTTACCTACTACCAATCATTATGGGGTCCAGAGGGATTTGGGGGTTATCGAAGAAATCTATCGCTTGGGCTATTGGTTTCACTCTTTTATTCCTCGGCATACATGCGATCTTGACATTCCCATTAATCAAATCCCAATTGGGAGATTATGGCGGTGCTTTGGCGACTCTAGAATCACAAATCTCACAACCAACAATTGGACTATTTGGGATTAAACTAGTGACTAGTGAACAGTTTGACCTAATTCTGATTGCGGTGCTAATACTTGTATTCCAAGAATCTGCATTTGGAGTCATCAAGTATCTAGAATATGCTTTCAGACTTCCTGAATCATGCAAGAGAGACCCTGAATATGTTAATCAAATGGATAACATGTTGAATACTCATTTGATGCACACCTTTGGGTTCTTGGGGCTTACTGGTATTGCCACCATGGTGGCACTGGGCTTCCACAGCGTATTACTTAGCTTGGTCAGTGACACTACTGGCAGTCAATGGGCAGGGCAAGTATCTGAATCAATTGAATTGTCGTTAACTTATGGACTGGTTATTTCAGCAGTAATGTTCCTATCATTCATGGCCCTACTTAGGTATCTAATCCCTTGGCAACGGATATGGGGATTCACCTATTCTTTGCGAAATAATAATCCTAGCGAAAATGAGAAACCAGAAAAAGAATTCATTGAGTTCTAGACCTAATCTCTAGACATCGATTGAATAAATCGACCAATCATTTCTGTGCTAAACAATAGTATGAATGGAAATAAGCAATATGTAGCAAATACAGAAAATATCCCTTCACCTGTTTGTTCACTAACTGCTTGATGGCCAAAAATGAAAATTGCTATTGCCACTAATAAGGCAATTCGCTCCATTAAATGGGGATATTTACGACCGATTGATTCAGTACGGCCTAATAGTGTAGATGCCTGATTATTGGACATTACAACACCTACAAATCAAGGTCAGATAATTTAGTTTCAAGGTTTTCAAGTGCATTACTTTTGACCACGGAAGGCTCAGACCTATGTTCCCAAGATGCATCAATTCGGGCAAGTTCGGCTTCCAGTGCCGCCCTCTCATCATCATCGCTGATTGGTTGTAGTTCAACAAATTCTGCTTCCGCTTCATCATCAGTAGATGAGTCATCAGGCAAATCTAAGGTTTCCCAACCATCTTCATCAACTGAAACATGAGATACCTCTTCCTCTAGCATCGCCTCTCCAGAAATATTAGATTCCATGTGCTTGACCATTTCTTCATCAATTGGAGTTTTTTGGGCTGGGTCGATTACTTCCCTTTCATATGGTAACAAACCATCTCTTTGGAAATCCCATAGTAGTCCGCTTGGAGAACCACCTGCTAATCCTGATGCATCAATTTGAGTAATCAATTCTTCAAGCACTCTTGCGGTTTCCTCCAATGCGATTGCCTCACCAGCATCTCTTTGATCGGATTCTAGATAAATATCATCAAGTGCTTTTTGGATTAGTTTTCTTGTTGCTTGAGCGATGTAGGGTAGAGATTCTGGCCGGTTGCAATTCGACATTAGGTTTTCAACTTCTTGAGGTGGCGCACCTAATCTTGTTAACTGTTCAAGGACGTTCCTCAGCCTTCTTAGCATAGTAATCGAGTGATCATAATCCTCTAGAAGACGTTCTAAATCAATAACTAAATTTCCAACAGTCTCACCAAGTTGGTGTTCCAACCTTTGTTGCACAGACCATCTTGAGAGACCTCTAACAGCACCAGCAGTTTGTGGCACCTGTCTTTCTAATAGCTCCATAACTTCGCTTGATAAGAGATAACGAGGGGTTGCTGCAACGTGGTCTACGGTCTTTTGAATAACTTGTAAAGCCCGCTCAACCGCTCTATCGAGTAATGTTACAGAATAGCCCAAACTCCTTGAACGTTCGAGCCTTTCTAGTACCGGAGCTAGCCCCTCAAAGGTTGAAGCATCGTCGAGTAGGGCTTGAGCAAGCGGTTCTTCAGCCAGTCTTGCTCTAATTCTATCGGCTTCATTTATGTCTGCCAAAGCTTCTTCATGGGCTTGTGACAACTGTTTAGCATTCTCTACAAGAATGGTTAATTCACCCTCAGCATGACCACGTTTAGCGCCTAAATCTCCCAATTCTCGAAGCAGGTTTCTGCGCTCTTGCATTAATTGACGCATTTCACCTTGAATCTGGGCGAAGCGGGCTTCATCTGTGCTCAATCTTATTCTTTCGTCTTCAGCTCGGCGCCTTGCGACCTTTGCCTCAGATTCGATTATTTCTAATTCTGATTTGCTCTTATTGACACGCTCTTCCTCTTTCATGGCTTCTGCCTGAGCCCGAGCATGCCGTTCTCTAGATGCTGAAACTTGTTCCTGTAGCACTCGTAATCTGCGTTCATCATCCTCAGTTTGTTGCCTGATGCTGCCCAATTTTTCACTTGCAGATGACAATTCGGCATTTAATCCAGCTTCCTTAAGGGACATATCTTCAATTGATTGGCGTAATTGTTCACTTGATTCTGTCTCACCAAGAGCCTTAGCTAGTTCTGTCGCTCTAACACTTACTTGGTGTTCTAGTTCATTTACTCGCTTAACTAACTTACCAGCTCGGGTCTCTGCTTCATCTGTTCGATTTCTTGCTTCAGCTAATTCCACCTGCATTGAATTGATTTCGGAGTTAACATTCTCAACGCTCTCTACCTGCATATTTCTCGTTTCAATCGCTTCTCTAGTTTTAATTTCAGCGGCTTTTCGTGATGCATCAGCAGAAGAAAGTTTGGAATTCAGCAAGGATTTCTCTTTTTCCAAATCATCGATCTTTAGTTCAGCCGATTCTAATCTTCGTCGCAGGCCTGCATCTATTCCTGGAGCAGGAGTGAGTTCTACCTGTTCTAACCCTTTACTAACTCCATCCTTAGTTTGAACAAAGTTGGCTTTAGCCCGTGAGATTCTAAGAGCTTCCATGCCAATTTCAAAACCGATTAATGAGTTTAAGCGGTTAGCAAGATTCGCCCTACGACTTTCTGACTTTGTTCTAACTGTGACTAGTAAATCTTTGAAGTGTGAAAGGCTAAATTCATTGATAGTACCAGATTCTCTAGTTAGAATAGTTCCTGCTGGCAATCTATGTAGCCGAATTACTCGTCTAGCTTCAGTAAGTCCAAGCATTGCTTCTTCAAACGATTCAGTCGCAGGTGCGAAGATTCCTACTGGTATTCCTCGGGACAAAATTAAACTCACGGCTTTGGAAGATTTACCAGACTGGATGTGTCCTGTAACACCCTCTTCAATAGCATCTGCAAGCATTGAAAGTACTGCGTCTGCACCTCCTTTACCCTCTCGTAAAATGAAGCCATCAGGCAATGGTTCACCAAATCCTGGACCGGTTGAAACCTCTCCTTCCAGAGCTGCTGCTGCTGCATTGATAATTCTGGTATGGTCAGCATTTGCTTCAGTCCATACAGCAATTGCAATTTCGCCTGTGTGGGCAAGAAGTAGTGCTCCATCACCTGTATGTAAAGTCCAATGTCCGCCATCAGTAAATCCTAATCCTTGGGCTAATTTTTCACGTCCGGCAATTGTTTCACCGACTTCTTTTGCGAGTGTTTCACCATCAGTTGGCAAATCCCCTGCCGAATCAATAAGCATGCCAGCATCAACAGCAATTGCTCCTCTAACTGCAACATTGTTGACCAATTTAGCCAAAACAACCGACAAATCTCTTGATAGTAAACGTTCAACAGAGTCACCCTTAGGCATTAGACCTTGAGCATCAACTGGGTGCTCAAACGCTTCTGGAATAACCTCGGCAACTGAACCTAGCCCAGTCATAGAATAACTCTGAGCTTCATAGCGACACATACCTTCTGCTTCAATTTCCAGAAGACGTTGCTTTGCCTCGCTTCCACCAAGAAGAATTGACGATTTGTCACTTTCTGCAAGGTAACCCACCGTACGACCTGCACGAATTATTCGGTGACCTGCAGGTGTCTTCCGCTTGCCAATCCAAGTGGTTATCACGCCATGTTCAAAGGATTGAATAACCCCCTGTGAGACATCAATTTCGGTTTCTACGGCTATTCCTTTTGGTAAGTCAAACATAATATCACATCATTGGAGTGGTTGCTAATATCCTTCGGTTTCTATCTAAAGCATGGCGCCACTGGGCTAAGCGGCCTGCTTGGCCGGCTAGGACTGTAATTCTGCCTGGTCCGGCTATATCGATCATCATTCGACTTTCACCTTCTGACCAAATCTCGTACAGTGTCCCCAACTCTAGGGTGGAGCATAACTCTACAGCAGCATTCACTGACTGTATGGCCTTCTCAGCGGGAGGAACTTGTCCCTCGCTTCCAACACATGCTAACAGGTTACCTGACTCATCAAGTAGCATTGCTTGATCAACGCCTTCAGTTTTGGTTAAACCAGCCAGAACTCGTTGTAACATAGTCGCTCAAAATGTCCGTGAGCGTTGTAGGCTTCAAGAAGTTTTGCGTTTATTCCCCCCTACGGGGGGATTTGACGGGTAAAATCAAATATCCAACTGGAGTTGAAAGAAAAGTCACGCGGAAGCGCCTTTATTACCCACTTTCCGCGCAATATTGCTGCCGATAAGTGGATGAATAATTTGACTTTTATAAAATAAATTTTGTAATTGGAAATTTGATTTTCCAATTGGATAATTACTACATCTGTTTTTGGCACTTGATGAGAATAAACATGCGATGAACTCAAACACTAGGCGGTTTTCGACATTTCATGGCAGGCAAAGTTGGAGGTCTTGAAATTCCTTCTTGTGATTCCTGCAACAAGCCAGCATTGTTGGAGCAAGCCTATTCAGGCCGGGTTTTATGTGGCCAACACCTTGCTAAGTCAATCCGTAAAAAAATCGCCAAAGAGTTACGCAAGCAACTTATTTTGAAGAAAGGCCAAGAAACCACGATTTTTGTTGCGATTTCTGGAGGTAAAGATTCAGCAGTACTATTGGAGACTTTAGTTGACATCTTGGGAGTTAGACCCGATGTCAAGATTATTGCTGGCACAGTTGATGAGGGGATAGACGGCTATCGGCCACCGTCACTAAAGTGTGCAGAAGATTTGTGCAAAAGCCTAGGTGTCGAGTTCATCACAATCTCATACAAAGATCTAGGATTTGAAGAAATGGATACCGTTGCCAAACTCATACCGGGTATGACCAAGAATAATCCTGGTGCACCGGGAATGCCTTGCTCTTATTGTGGAGTATTTCGCCGCCAAGGCATCAATCATTTAGCCAAAAAGGTCAATGCTGATGTTATGGCACTGGGACATAACTTAGATGACATGGCTCAAACAGTGCTGATGAATATGTCAAATGGTGATTTAGAAAGAACGCTAAGATTAGCACCTCATACCAACACTCCCATTGATGGCCTACCACCTAGAATTGTGCCACTAAGATGGATACCTGAACAAGAGGTCCACCTTTATGCAGTACACAAAAATCTACCAATCCATCATGAAGAATGCCCACATGCCAGAGGAGCTCTTAGATGGCGCCACAGAGAAATGGTCGCCACTATGGAGGCAGATGTTCCAGGCACTAGACATGGACTACTGCGTATGGCAGACAATGTTAAGGAATTACGTAATCAAATAATCGAATTAGGCGGCCATCAGTCTCGACCAAGTCCGCCAAAGGAGTGCCCTGTTTGCTCATCAATTACGTCTAATGATCAATGCAAGGCATGTGAAATGCGTGCAATGGTAAAAGACGAGTTAGCAAACTAAGTCTTATTCTTGACCAACTAGTTTGTAATCATCAGAAAGTGGTGTAGCACCAGTTTCCATGGAGATTATTTGACCATCTTTGAAGCGCATAAACGACATTACTGCTTCTGAGTCAGAATCGTTAGCAAAGTGAACGATCGCATGTGCAACGCCAACTTCATCATTTTCGAACAAAATTCTGTTTGCTTCCGATTTTGGAGTACCGTCTCCGGCAACAAATCCAAGGATATCGGACTTACTCATGGTAAATCCTCCAACATGCGGATTGAAGACACAATCATCATGGATTAATGCCTTAAGTGCGTCGACATCTGCGTTTTCCCAAGCTTCATTATATGCTGTAATTATAGACATGAGTCCCCCAATATCAGATAGTCTTTAAACTAGTCGTATATAGAAAAATGATAAGGTGTCGACTCAACCGATGTTTAGGGATGATTAGTCATGGTGAGTATAGCTGAGGTCAAAGATGCACAAAAAGCATGGGGTGAGGGAATTGTGGCGATAGCTACAGCCCATACAAATGGTGGCGATTATACCAGCCTAGCAACTGATCACGTCAACACATTATATGCTTACCAAATGGGACCAGTATTGTTCAAACCCACCCTTGCTGCTACCGATCAGTTCAGACCAACGTTTGAAACCGCAATATCGTATTTCGTTGCGTCAAATAATGCCTGCCCAGAAGACCAAGGATTCGCCATCCAAGGATGGACCAACGTTCGTTTTGAAAACTCTGATGTAATTATTGATGGCAACACAGCCTTAGCAATGGGAAATTATTTTTTCACCAGTCAAGAAGGTTCTGAAGTAAAAGTTGAATACACATTTGGCTACATTAAAGATGATAATGGCGGCCTGAGAATCCAATTACACCATTCATCAATGCCAGCAGAGTCTAACTGATATCCTGTTTGTGGGGGTTGTTTGTTAACCTTGCTGTATCATGAGAGGGTACCCTCTCAACACCCGTTTCACGCGTGGGTATTGGAAGAGCTACAGGCAATCATTCCTCTTCATCAAGAACATATGTTGGATTATCTTCCTCTATTAAATCCTATTCTTCCTTGATCATCTATCGCTTTTTGGACAATCCCCAAAATGGATTCTTTGAGTTCTCTCATTGAAACGTTAATTGCATCTATCATTTCGTCAAAATCAGGTGGCGAATCTGGATGTGTTCGTACAGTGAATGCCATACCTTTTTTGTTGATTAAAGGATGTTTTAATTTCATAGGAAGATAGAACTTCATAATAGGTGCTTGCAAATGTTCAATTGTGAGTGGTTTTTTGTTAGTGATGTTGAATCCTTCCCAACAATGGCTACATTCTTGGTATTCTTCTTCAAGGTCAATTTCAATCTTGGAATAGCATAATGGGCATTCTCTAGAATTCGACAACCACTCATTCCAGCGTTCGAGATCTATCCATTTTGATTTAATCCAAGGGGGTAAATCATTATCATCACTCCAAACTTGTTTACCATCTGGGCTTAAGACATGTTCAGCCATGGTATCACACTTTAGTTCAGTTATTTCAATTCGCTTACTATTATCGTATCAATCTACAAACTTATTCGGATAAGTTGCAAGGGGTTATCCGATTACCCTTACAACTTCCAAAA
>QXXX01000028.1:55782-74981 GCA_009887195.1 Candidatus Poseidoniales archaeon
AGGTATTGACAAATCAAAGGGCTCGCAGTGGGTCTTGTCAGACGCTACCCTTTGATTACTCTTCTTCAACAGTATTGGCCATCATCATAGCAACAGACCTGGTTCGCTCATTCTCGTCTAGTATAAGTCGAGCAATGATGATGATTGGTGCACCAATTATCGCACCAGCAATACCCCAAACTTGAGAGAATAGCATTACTGTTAGCAGTAACACGAACGGAGAAATACCAATTTTTGCGCCAGAAAGATTCGGCTCGACAAAAGACCCAAACACTTGCTGATTACCAATCAACATTGCTAACATCAACACTGCAGATAATGGCTCGAGCATGATAAACCCGATTAAAACCGGTGGAATGGTGGCAAAAAGTGCGCCAAGTATTGGAATAAAATCAAGTAAGAAACACAGAATACCAAACAGGAACCAACCTGGCAAATCAAAGCCAATTGGAGAAATTATGATGGTCATGACCAATGCTTGGCCTGCACTACAAGTTACCTTTGACACTACATAAGCAGTAATTGATTCAGTAGATTCGCTAACTATTTTCTTGGCTCTGTCATACGAATTTGGAAAAGCAGCCCCGAATCTCTTGGCAATTGTGTGCTCTTCTAAGACAATGAATAAGAGGAAAATCAGGACCGTTACCATTGTGGTAAAGAAGCCACCAAGTGATCCAAGTATCGCCAAAACAAATGTCTCAATATTACTTGGTGAGGCGATTTCGGTAACTAAGTCGGCATCGGAAAAGATCGCCTCAAGCCCGTATAAATCTGCATCTGCATACTTGGCACGCTTCTCTTCAAACGCGGCGGTAATCTCTGGCACTTCGTCAATGAATTGTGATAAATTATCATATAAGAAAATAGAAATGAAGTATATCGTTATGATGAAGGTTAAGATTACTGACCCATAAGAAACAAACCGATTGTTGACCTTTCGATAAATCATCTGTTCGGGAGGTTTAATCAAGAAATATAACAAGATGGCAATGGCCAGGGGCATCAAAATCGATTGAAGATGAATTAGGGCTAAATACACAACTAAGACAACTATCGCAACGCTAGCAGCGGTAGTTCGTTTGGAATCTATACCTACCTTGGAGAATTCTTGCATAACCTAATGATTACTAGTTGCTAATCTAAGTCTTGCCCTGAATTTCTAGTCTAAGTATGGTTTTGACTAGGTAAATTAAACTGCGAAATAACTCAAATCACATTCTTGACTAACTTGTCCAAGTCCTGTGGACGTCCACAATAATGGCAGCGAAGTTCGAGTGGATCTCTGGAAACTACTTTCATTCGGTGTGGTAATGGCTCGCGTAAATTGGCAGTGATACAGTTAGACATGGTACATCTAACAACGTTAACCATTTCATCTCCTAGATTGATAATCATTTTTTCTGCAACTGTATATGCTCTAATAATTGCCACATTGGCATCAGGAGCGACTAAAGCTAAACGATCTAATTCACCTTGTGTCAGTTCCCTATCCTCTACCTTAATGATGTCTTTATTACCCATTTTCTTGGAAGGAACATTCATGACTAATGAGACAGGTACTGAGGTAGCATCGCTTATTCCTAACATATCAAGCACTGCAAGTGCTTGACCTTGTGGAATATGGTCAATTACCGTGCCATTTCTAATTGCGGTTACTCTCCTCATACTATGTTCATTTGACATTACAATGCACCTCCTGCCTTTTGGACATCTGCAGGAACTTCAACACCTAGTAATTTGCATAGCAAGGCCATTCTTGCTACTACACCATTGAAAGCTTGCTCGAAATACCTAGCATGTCTAGTGGTGTCAACGGATGGATGAATCTCATCAACCCTAGGTAGAGGATGCATGATAATCATTCCAGCCTTTACATCTGATAGGTCATTAGTATGTAATTTGTAAGCACCAGCCACCTTAGCGTATTCATCTTCATCAGAAAAGCGTTCTTTCTGAATACGAGTCATATATACTACATCAGCATCTTCCATCATTGAATAAAGGTCTTCTGTTTCAGTGATGTCACCGCCATGGGCTTTTAGATCAGAAACAATCTCTGGTGGCATTTTAAGAATTTCCGGGCTGGCAAATATCAACTCACAACCAAATCTAGTCAAAGCATGTGATAGTGAATGAACGGTCCTACCAAAACGTAAATCTCCCGCAAGGATAACTTTCAATCCATCCAACTTCCCATGGGCTTGTTTGATAGTGAAAAGGTCAAGCATAGTCTGTGTTGGATGATGTCCTGCACCGTCGCCACCATTGAGAATTGGCACTCTTGCTGAATCTTGTGCATATTGAGCAGCGCCTTGCCTAGGATGGCGCATGGCGATAATATCGGTATAGCCGTCAACCATTTGAATCGTGTCGAATAATGTCTCGCCCTTCACTACTGAAGAGGTTTTTACGTCCCCTAGATTGACCACCTCGCCACCTAAACGCTTCATCGCCGTTTCGAATGACATTCTAGTGCGAGTACTAGGTTCAAAAAATAAATTCCCAAGAATTCTGCCTTGAAGTAACGGCAAATACAACTCGCCACGGGCCACTGGAAGCAGCCTATCAGCATCCTCAAGAATTTTTAGTATCTCATCATTGGTCAAATCATCCATAGTAATTAGTCCGGCCACAGTCTTCCCTCCGATGACAACGAGAGCAGCAAACTCATGAACATTGTCTTTGAAAATCAGTAATTTAACTCTGCGTGAATTTTCCAAGGGGATAGTATATGTTTGAGTTCCATGGTGGCATAACATGGATGCGTGGGCTGATGTGGAAAGCGCAATCCAGGCAGCGGTTCAGCAACGAAATGAACGCTTAGAGAAATTAGTTGCAATATCCGCCATATCTATACTATTAGCGGCGATTTGGCTTGTTTGGCCAACTTTATCGGCAGCCGCCAAAGGCGAGGGGGGCTTGCTAAATGGACTAGGCATGCCAATCCTGATATTGATCTGGGGACTTATGGTTCAAGACATCGGACTTACCAGTCCAAGTGCAAGGACTAGAGTTGGTGCCTCTGCAACAATTGCTTGGCCGGTACTACTTATGATCGCCTCAAAAGAATTGACAAGTACCATTTCGTTAGATATTGTTGGACCTATCTTGATAGGAGTAGTGGCCATCTCATGTTTCTTTTATTCAAGAATAGTACTCAGTGGCGGACTTGATGTACAGCGATTTAGATCATTAATGACGGGAGTTGGTACTATTGCTGGATTTTCGATATTTATTGGTACAATACCTGAGCCTGGAACAATCACCTGGTTAGCTAACATTGGAGTTCTTAGCATTGGGGGAATATCTACGGTAACTATTTGGTTTTCAGGAGATGAACACAAGCCACTGCGTAAAGAGTTCCGCAAGCGTCTAGACAATTTAGAAACTCGCATTCTGGTATTGAAAACAGAAAATGCAGCAGTAGATCAAGCATCTAGCCTAATCATGACCGCTAGAGAACAAGGCCACTCCGACCCTGAACTAGGAATGCGGTTACTAGATGATGCAGAAGAAGATATCGAACGTTCACTGTCGCTTGCTGGTGATGTACAGGTTGTCAAAGCTGATGCTTTGAGTTCTGTAGAGCAAGCAGAAAACATCGCCCCTACGGCTAAAAAAGGCAGAAAGTCATTCGAAATGGGACTTAGAGAGATTGAACTTGGCTCACTAAGAGAAGGGGAGATGCTGTTTAGACAAGCTAAAAAGCGAGCGTTGGAAGTTATCGAATGGTGGTCTAAGGCAGAGGATGCAATCGTTGAGGCAAGTCGTCAACTAGAAGGAAAATCCGGCGAAAATGTCAATCACCTCCATGAAATGCTAGCTGATGCAAAAAAGAAACTAGTCGCTGAATCGCCAAAAAAAGCGTATGAGTATGCATTTACCATACCTACTCAACTCGCAGCGGGTGATGATGCTTTGGGCAGAGCTGCTGAATCAATAAAAGAAGCTGAACGTCAATTATCACAGAGTGATGGATTAGATTTAACAGAATTAAATCGACGATTAACCAATGCTGTGGAATCGCTAGAAGCTGGAAATGCCAGTCAAGCAGTTGGTTTAGCTGATGGTATAGCCCGCAGTATCAAAGCTGAAAGAGAAGCTATGGATGATACTAGAAGAGCAATTCGTCAGAAAAAGAAATTGCTTAAGCAATTTGAAACACGTCAAGATAAAGCTGTCTGGCAGAGTAAATGGGACGGTATTATCGCTGCTGCGGATAGTAAACAGTGGAGCCATGCTGCAACCTTGCTTGAGCGAATGACCTCAGAATTAGATAAAGAGAGTAAGGCTATTGATGATGCCAAAGAACTTCTTGAATTTGTACTAGAAGAATGGAAGGTATTGCGTAATCAATGCGAGGCTGCGATGATAAAATCCGATGATGACGAGAGAGTTAAATGTGAAGCAGCAGTGTCAATAGCTACAGAAAAATTAGGCGTTGGAGCTGTCGATGATTGCTTAGAACAGTTATCTATTGCCGATGATATGATGGAAAAGCTTCGTAGAAGAATCTAATTATTCACTAATCTCCACCAAGACATCGCCTTGCTGAACTTGATCACCTGGTGTTAACTTCAACATGCCAATAACTCCATCCATATTCGCAACTATTCTATGTTCCATCTTCATAGCCTCCATTACCAATAATAAATCCCCAGCAGTAACTGATTGTCCTTGTTCAACTAACACATCGATGATTTTACCAGGCATTGGGGCAACCATGCCACCTTGTGAATCATCATCATTGGAGCCTGCTTCTGTTTTTTCGATGCAAAAAACATGCCCATCAATGTGAACCCACCAAACATCACCAACCTTTGTTGAGTGAGCAAATTTTGTGACTCCATTAACCGTGAGTTTCAATCGGCCATCAGCCATAATTTGGCATTCTAAGTCGCCTAAATGCCAGGTTTGTGAATCTCTTGCAACTGTCACCTCTACAGTATCGCCAGCAAATTTGAATTCATGTTGCATCAAGGATACCTCCTAGTTAAGCTTTGAAATGGACTTAGTGGGCCATCATCGGTAGAAGACATTGTGGCTTGTACTGTATGCAATCCTGCACTTTCACTTACTCCAGCAACCATTAATGCTGCGTTGAGTATCTCGCTACTAAATTGTGGACTCCAGCCATTTGGCCAAATTCTTTCGATCATTGTAGTATCAGTCGCTCCACTTACCACATCTTCATGATCACATAATTCACGCAAGAATCTGAGATTAGTTGTCGTACCTAATACCACAAAATCGTCTAATGCTCGACGCATTCGTTGCAGAGCTTCTGCTCTTGATGGCGCCCAAACAATCAGTTTGGCTAGCATGGGGTCATAATTTGGCGTTACCATATCCCCTTCTCTTACCCCTGTATCAAGTCTTATTCCTGGCCCTGTTGGTGGTCTAAATACTGCTAGAGGGCCAATCGCTGGAAGGAAATTATTACTTGCATCTTCAGCATATAGACGGACTTCAATGGCATGACCACGCATCATTAGCTGACCACAACTCATTGGCTTACCTGCAGCAATTCGCAGTTGTTCTCTAACTAAATCAATACCTGTAACCATTTCAGTAACAGGATGTTCAACTTGAATTCTAGTATTCATTTCTAAGAAAAAGAATTCACCAGTACTGGTTAATAGAAACTCAACAGTACCTGCGCCCTCGTAGTCAACGGCTTTAGCCGCCATTACGGCTGCTTGACCCATCTTTTCCCGTAAATCGGTAGTCATGACTGGGCACGGTGATTCTTCGAACACTTTCTGATGACGGCGCTGAACACTACATTCACGCTCGCCCAAATGAATCACTCTTCCATGAGTGTCTGCCAATACTTGAATCTCGACGTGCTTTGACCCGGTAAGCATACGCTCGATGTATACTCTTCCATCACCAAAAGCCGCTATAGCCTCCCGTCTAGCACCTTTGATAGATTCAACTAAATCATCTGGACTCTCTACCTTGCGCATACCTTTACCGCCCCCGCCAGATGAGGCTTTGAGCAGTAATGGATAACCAACTCTGGTACTGGCTTGGACAATTGCCTCAATCATCTTAGTTTCATCTTCAAAATCAATTTCTTCGCCGGGGATTACTGGAACTCCCGCAGCCTTCATGGTTTTTCGAGCAGTCATTTTATCGCCCATCATTTCTATTGCCAAAGGCGAAGGGCCAATCCAAGTTATTCCTGCCTCTAATACTGCTCTAGCAAAATCTGCGCGTTCAGATAAAAATCCAAACCCTGGATGAATTGCATCAGCACCATACTCAGCGGCAATATCGAGTATCTGCTGTTGATCAAGATAAGTCTCGCCAATGGTTTCACCGGCTAATTCAACAGATATTGTGGCCAGTTCGACAAACATTGAATCTTTGTCATTATTCGCATAAATCGCTACTGAGTTTAGGCCAGCCTCACTACATGCTCGTAAAATCCTACAGGCTATTTCACCTCGATTGGCAACGAGTACTGTACTAACCATTTACCTCACCAAATCAAGATTTCCAGTTCGCATCTCGCTTTTCCAAAAATGATGAAAGCCCTTCTTGACCTTCATCGGAACCACGCATCCTACTAGTAAAATCAAGTGTGTACTCTCTTAACTCCTCATCACTGCCAGTCCATCTATCGAAGCCTAGAGTTAATTCCTTGGCCAAACTAACCGCACATGGGCCGGTAGTCATTAATTCGTCAATCAAATTGTTAACCGATTGAGCCATATCTTCATCTGAGTTGACTACTTGTTCGATAAATCCAGTTCGAAGGGCTTCCTGTGCCCCAATTCTACTGGCTTGCATTGCTAGTCTACGAAAACAAGCTGAACCCAATCTACGATATACATAGGGGCCGATTACTGCAGGCAATATCCCCAATTTCCCTTCAGAAAGGGCAATCTTGACGTTGTCGTTAGCGATTACGTGATCTAAGCAGGCCACTAATCCAGCACCACCACCAAGCGCCACTCCGGTAATGGAGCCGATAGTAAAACATGGATGTGACCAAAGACCGTTGAATAGCCGGTCAAGACGTGCTGAATCTTGACGGTTCTCTTCGGGACTATTGGCGCCGGCATCACGCATCATATTGATATCTGCTCCAGCGCAAAAGTGCTTGCCTGCGCCGGAAAAAACTATGATTCGTAAGTACTGATTACCATCTTCATCGACTAAACTGCCTGTTGCCCCGACACTTCGTTGTGCAGTCCAATCAAATAAATCACATAATTCTGTTATCATTTGCACATTCATTGCATTATATTTTGATTCTCGATTCAAAGTTATACGGCAAATTGGCCCTTCAATATCAAGTGCCACCAATTCGGTTTGTGGGGGATTATCCATTTTTGTCATAATTAAAACTCCAATTGCAAATTTAATTTTTCAATTGTAAAATCACATCCGAAATACGCCAAATCTATCATCTGGCAGAGGGGCGTTTCTCGCTGCGGCTAAACACAAGCCAAGGATATCTCGGGTATCTCTAGGGTCGATTATTCCATCATCCCACAGACGTGCCGTAGAGTAGTATGGGCTGCCTTCAGTCTCATACTTGTCTAGTATTGGCTGTCTAAACTGCGACAACTCTTCGCCGACCATTGGACTAAGCCCTTCTCTAGCTCTTTGATCTTGTTTGACTGTAGTTAGAACATCCGCTGCTTGGGGGCCACCCATCACTGAAATACGACTATTTGGCCACATGAACAAGAATCTAGGATCGTAAGCCCTCCCACACATACCATAATTTCCGGCACCGTGAGAGCCACCGATAATGATGGTGAACTTTGGAACATTAACACAAGATACCGCAGTAACCAGTTTGGCGCCATCCTTAGCGATACCTCCGGCCTCGTATGCTTTACCAACCATAAACCCGGTTATATTCTGCAAGAACACAAGAGGAATCCCTCGTTGACCGCATAACTCAACGAAATGCGCGCCTTTCATCGAGGATTCTGAAAATAAAATCCCATTGTTAGCCACAATTCCTACTTTGTGACCGTGAATGTGGGCAAATCCACAAACTAGTGTAGTCCCATAACGGGCTTTGAATTCGTGAAATCTAGAACCATCTACTACTCTAGCAATGATCTCCTTAATATCAACAGGTGTACGATTGTCTATCGGAATTAGCCCTAACAAATCTTCGACATCATGGGCTGGACTTTCCGGTGTAGCTCCCGCAGACGGCGCTAATTCACGAGGACCTAGGTTCTCTACAATATTACGCACCAACCTTAGCGCCTCTGGTTCATCTTCAGCAAAATGATCAGCAACACCAGATTGAGCAGTGTGTACATCTGCACCACCCAACTCCTCAGCAGTTACTTCTTCACCTGTTGCGGCTTTAACAAGTGGAGGACCGGCAAGGAAAATTGTCCCATTACCTTTGACGATTATTGATTCATCAGACATCGCTGGTACATAGGCTCCACCTGCTGTACAAGAACCAAGCACTGCCGCGATTTGAGGTATCTTGTCCCCAGACATTCTCGCCTGATTACGAAAAATTCTACCAAAGTGAGTAATGTCAGGAAATACTTCATCTTGCATAGGTAAGAATGCACCACCTGAATCGACCAGATATATGCACGGCAAGTGATTTTCATGAGCCACGGTCTGGGCACGGATATGTTTCTTGACCGTCATTGGGTAGTACGAACCGCCTTTTACCGTAGCATCATTAGCGACAAATAAGCACTCTCTGCCATGAACCAAACCGACTCCTGTCACAATACCTGCACTATGGGCTCTGCCGTCATACAAGTCATGAGCAGCTAACGGAGATAATTCAAGAAAGGCTGTACCCGGGTCAATAATTCGTTCAATACGTTCTCTAGGCAATAATTTACCTCTTCCTCGGTGACGGTCGACATATTTCCCACCGCCGCCTTGAGACGCAGTGTTCAATCGTTCGCGCAGTGTTGTTATCAGTGAATGATTGTGTTCTTGGCGCTTAAGATACTCGGAATCTGCACGGTTAACACGCGTTGACAGTCTATCCATTGTACCCCTCATGCCTACGCAAGAGGACTCAACATTTAACGATACGAGTAAATGCTTAAAATCAGACATCTAGGGTCAATCGACCAATGTCTCTTAGACCTGGTGCTAATCCTACTATCAAGACTGCCAGTACAATTAACATGCGCATGTGGACTTGTCTACGCTCGACTCGCATCTCGACAAATAACCAGGCAATAGCAGCAACTAAGCACGCTTTCACTATCGCAAATAACCATGCACCGGGGGCATTACTGGATTCCATCATCGGGTCAATGCCAAAAGATTCAGAAATCCCAACACCGATTTGGATAACTGCATCACTTACTGGATGCTTTTCTCCATAGCCAAAGAAATCTATTCCAACCATGGTGGCAAAGCCATCACACAACTGACCAAATACCATTGCTAGAACCATTGGGTTGGCCAGTAATGCTTTGCGAGACAGTTGTTCTATCGGGTGTTGCGAAACCTGCTTCTCAGCAGCCTCCCATGCAGTTAAGGTCACACCTTCAGGCAGTACACCTGGCTGATAACCGGCAAGTTTGATGTGTCTTGCATCATCTTTACCATACTTGTACATGTAATAACAGACCACTGCAGGTATGCCTAAAACTATCAAGGCTGGCCACAATGGTTGTGATTCAACAATACGGCCACTCTCTTGTTGCCAAGGTGTTGCAATAAATTGAACCCAATGAAAAAGACCTAGAATCGAAGTTGCACTACCGAATGCGATTAATCCCCGTGTCAACGATGGCCAATTTGCAGTCCAAACCAATACTATGAATAAAACTCCTAACGCAGCGATAAAACCCGTAGCGATGAAGAAAATACCCATGTCGGGGTGAGTAGTATAACTTGGCTGATATAGCAGTCCCCAATGGAGTAATAATAGCATTCCAAGGGTAATGAACAACACGGTTCGACTCTTTTCGATATCTGCGTCATTAACTGAACCGTCCCATTTACTTGCCAATTTGTGAGAGACAAACGCAATACCGACCAACCACACTGCTAAATGAATATGAATTATTGGAGAGATTAACAGCCAATCAAGTTCAGAACTAAAGAAGTCTGAATCCTCTAATACCCGCAATACTGGTGCCAGTATTACCCATGAAATGAGTGCAAACATCATGCGATCATCTGCTGGCAAATCCATTTTGCGAAACACAGCTTGTAGAATAACAACGCTCATCAATACGGTAAGCGCATACAATGCGGTGTTTTCTGTAGAATAGCCAGCATCACCAGCAGCGCCGGCGTCTTTGACGATTGGGTCCCAAACAATCGGCTTTAGTCCATCTGTCCAAAACAAATCATTAACGAAAATTAATCCAAACGACACGATAGTAAAAGCTGCTATTGCAGTCCATATTGCCGCCTTTTCCAAAGGAGAATATAATTTTGAGTCAAGTGATTTTTCTGTGTCAGCGAACTGTGCTTCAATTTCTTGGGCAGAAATCATGTCAATTACCACTCAGGCCTGCAATGCGTAGAATATTAGATTAATGCTTCGAAGTGTTGTCACTCTTCTTCATTATCAGACAGTCTTGCAACCAAATCTGCTTTCTTCCCACCAACCGGTAGACCGCTTGCCTTCAATCGCTCTTTCAATTCTGCGACTGATAATTTGGAAAGATCTTCTACTTCAACAGATTCGTCGTCATCAGCGCCTGGGATTACTCTTGGTTCGTGAACTTCAACAAATGAAACCTTACCGCATTCAACAGCGTCCCTAATTAGAGTAACTAAGCGGAATTTTAGCATTGCTGCATTGGTATCAAACATCATTGCTTGTGGTAGAATAATCGATAGGTCTTCGCCTTTGAATGATACTTCAAAGCCAGAATGACCAGTGTTAGATTCGAGTAGACCTAGAACCTTATCTTCCTTACCTTTGACTTCCTTGACTACAGTAAAGACATATCTCAGGGTCTTTCCGGCCATTGGGTGGTTGTAATCGATTCTTGCACGGCCTGCTGCTAGGTATGATAGATATCCTTGTCGACCGTTGAGGGTAACTGGAGCACCAAGATACAATGAGTTTGGATCTTGAACTGCTCTGCGTAGTTTATCGATGCTAATTGTTTCAACAAGAGTTCCATCTTTCTCGCCGTATGCTTCTTCAGGTGCTATTTCAATGTCTACTTCTTTGCCGACTTTAGCCTCAAGTAAAGCTGCCTCGAATCCAGGAATTAGGTTACCAGTACCAACTACACAGACCATTGGAGTGTAGTTACGACCCTCTTGATGCATCTCATGCTCTTTGGCAATCGCCTCGCTTGTTGTTTCAATCAAGTCACCAGTTTCTCCGCTGAATAAGTCGTAATCGACATGAATTATTGCTCCATCTTCCATGGTTTTTCCTCCGTTAGGGATATTCGCCCGACTGACCTCCCCTTGATAATATCTCGGTTAATTGAAAGGTCATTCTTGCTCAGCCAATATTGGAGCAGTGCTGCGTTGGGACTGGTTTTTGACAAACCCGCTATAAGTTACCCCGAGCATCCCGAGCATCATTATTGACCAACCAATCCAAACTAAGTGAGAACCGGGCAGGTCATATATTGTGACTCTAACTAAATTAACTGAATCAAGACCATCACTCGAAGTTTGTTGCATTAAACCTTGAGCTTGGGTCCCATCAAAAATAAACACCATGTCCCCTGACCAGCGGGTTAACACATCAACTTCAGACCTTGCAGTACCGGTTTTATCAAACCTAAGCATGCCAGGCTCAACTACGCCAATTTCTTGCTTTTCCGTCCCGTCCATCTCATAAACAGTTATGCTGACGCCAACAAACCCATCACCAACATCTAAATTGTCTTCAGTTGCCACTAATTCGGTGAATTCAAAACCATACCCGTCATGTATAACCAGTTCATCTTTAACCAGGGTAATTCGGTGACTTGCGTCACCTCGATCAACCAATACAGTCGTAGTTATGTGACCGATTAACAACAACACTAATCCTAAGTGAACAAGATGGGCACCCACTGGTATTCGCTGCCAGAACGGGGTTTTACCTGATTTGGCAAATTGACTGTAGACTTCAAAGCCAAGGGGGGCAACCAGCACTAACAACATGGGTAAGGAAATCCACGCAATAAAGCCCCTATCGAGATATTCCGAAATAGCAGTGCTTGAATCTTGACCTAAAATATCCGAGAAGAAAATAGCCATCAGCAACGAAAACAAGGAGACTACTGATAATACAACCAGCGTTGATTTAGCACTGTGCCGGCGCCGGGTGTAAACTAACATTGCTGCTGCGAAGCCCAAAATAAATGGTGCACCGTAAAGCTCATGAGCATCAAAATTTATTGTATCGACACTCTCGAGTAAAATGGTTAAAGTCAATATAAGGTATAGACTAACCAGCATAACAGAACACCAAAGTGCAATTTTCTTTAATTGACGTTTCGAAAAATTTTGGCTTTCGCCAACCTCTTCCTCGACTAAAAACGGTGTTAAGAAAATGATAATCACGACCCCTGCCTGTAAGACATCAATCATCCCTGACCATGCACCTGCTAGAGAGAGCATTATTCCCATACTAGCCCATATCCATTCATTGATGGCTTTCTGGGAATAGTAAAGGGGCGTAAAAAGAACAATGAAGAGCAAAACAAAGAAGGTTTGAGGAATTAATAAAAACACCAATATTGGCATAATTACCAAAGAAGAAGCATACTTAGAACGGAAATAAGTCCAGCCTTTTGGTTCAAACTCTAAGTCGTTGTTAGTATATTTGTCAAATGCAATAAAGCCAACCAATAATCCTAGAATTGTTATATCTGGCAGCCAATGGTACAAATCTGCACCAAAGGGAATAGCCAAGGCGGCCCCAATTACCGGCAATAACAGCAATTGGCTGGAATTAGTAGAATCATTTCCATGCAGCCCTCTGCGGATAAGCAGCAGCCAACTTCCGGCAATAATTAGAATGAACATGAGATAAGACATTATCTCAACTCCTGCTACTGCATCGTTTTTCAATAACATCATCCGCGAAAAAGCATCCTCAGGTGGCGTGCCACTTTGGGAGATAACAAAGGTATGGACTGATGATGCCCAAACTCCGCCGGCCCGAGTCACTAAGGTAGCAAATAGCGCTAGGGCACCGGCTACTAAGCCAGCACCTATCCAGCCACTGTCAGAGACCTTTCCTGGACGAGTCCTCAAGTGTGATATTGCTACCAAAGCCAGCCATGGTAAGAATGAACCAGTTTCAACAGGATCCCAAGCCCAATAGCCGCCCCAATCTAAGATTAGATATGCCCACAACCCACCTAAGCCTATACCGATAGTCGTAATCAGCAAGCCTGGTCTAGTTAGGGTAATTATGCGGTCAGAAACCCCACCTGTATGACCAGTAAAAATTCCAGATAAGGAAACTGCTGCTAGGTGAATGCAGAAAGAATAGCCGAGGAAAATTATCGGCGGATGAATTATCATCAAATCTGTTTGCAATAACTCGTTTAGCCCAGCTCCAAAAAAGAACTGAGGAGTCTGCTTAAACGGATCCAAAACTATCGCAATTAGTAATAAAGTAAGTGAAAATCCAAACACGACTCTTAGCCTAAAATCGCGCGACTGCGGTGATTCTACGATTTTTCCTGTCATTGGTTTACGCCAAATCCAAGCTAGTAAAGTAAGCCAAACTACCCACATTAGTATTGGGCCCTCTCGAGCGGCCCAAGTCGCAGCAAAGCGGTATTTGTAAGGTAAAGACTCACCACCAAAGGCAGCAACGTATTGAATATCTGTATCATTGACTAAGAATCTACTAGCGAGGGCAAAAAATGGTAAAACCATCAGTAAATGGGTAATTATCCCCAAAGGTCGTGATTTTTCAGGTAAATTTGGACGAATTAACAAAATGAGTGTCGCAATAGCTGCGACCCACAGTGTTGCCCCCCACATAATCTAGGCTAACTCCCGTTCTTGAAGGAGTTAACTATTCTAACAATATCTCTATGATGGTTGTTCTACCAGCCAAAGTGCTTTGCTCGACTGTAACCGAAAGAAAGCAGTACAGAAATGACTCGTTTAGTCAGCAATACTGGCTTTCTAACCAAAATTTTCATGCCAATACCTAACTTTTGTAATGGTGACATATTGGATAATTCGTCGGGCAAACATTGCGCCATAACTGACATCTCTTCATCGGTCAATTCATACAAGGCAGTCTTACCTTTCAAGATCTTGTGATAAGGTGGGAATCTCTTTTTCCAAGCAGCCTCGTAAGGCATCAAGGCTTGTTTTGATAAATCACCGTTGTTAATTGCTTTGGCTACAACACTTGCCGCTTCTCTACCAGACCACAATGCAAGATGGGAACCCCCCTCAAATAATGGAGATGTGAAGCCTGCCGCATCACCAACTAAAATGACTCCATCTTCTACAGTAACTTCACGGGGACCAGATATTGGAATAGTACCGCCAAATGGCCTGACTTTGATTGTCTGATCCCTCCATTGTGGATTAACAATCGGTTTACCGTCAAGGTAGGTGTCATTGATGAATTGATCCAAATATTTGATGGCGCCTCTCTTATCGGTTGTTACTAGCCCAACGTTCGCTCTTTCACCTTTTTTAGGAATCATCCAAACATAACCGTGAGGAGAATATTGTGGCCATAGATAAAAGTCTAGATAACCATCGTTTTCAACTTCTGTCATTTCATACTGAAATCCTGCTATTACTTCTACTTGAGTGCCCATGTCGAGCAGTTTTGAAGATGCTCCAGCAACTCCAGAAGCATCTATTACTACCTTGCAATGAATAGGAAAATGTTCACCTCTTCCGTCAATTTTCCAATTGGTAAATTGATTTTCGCTATTGTATATTCTCTCCATACTGGTAACCCTATGACTCAAGTGTAATGTTGAGCCCACTTTACTGGCTTCATCCATTAACCACTGTTCGAACAAATGCTTCTCAAGCACATAGCCTGGTTCCGTCAATAATTTTTCGGTCCCATCTGGGAAAATAACACGGATTCCTTTGACGTCAAGGGCTTTGACGTGATCAGGTATTTCTAAATCTAAATTTTCTACCGCCATTTCAGACAGACATTCACCGCAATGCACCGGAACGCCAACTGCAGCATCCGCTTCAACAACTATTGTCTTCAGTCCTGCCCTTGCGCTGTGTATTGCTGCTGAACCGCCGCCAGGACCTGCGCCGATGACTAAAACATCGACCATGTCGACCTCTACTGCCATGAACGTTCTAGGCACAAACAGTCCATCAATGAAGCGGTTGAAATGCTTAGGACTACTACGCAGGTTCAAAGGTATAATCCTACTCGGAGGGGCGTGGCTTGGAAGACTCTCAAACGCTGGATGGGCCACCTCGAGTCGCGAGGTGAAATGCTCAGAATATCTAGACCAGTAGACGTAGTATACGAGGCTGGAGCCATTGCTGACCTGCTAGTTAAAAATGATGGGCCTGCAGTATTATTCGAGAAACCAAGACTTGCCGATGGTACAATTTCAAAAATCCCCCTAGTCATGAACATATTTGGCAGTAATGACAGAACACTAAGGGCGCTTGGGGCATCACACGAAACCGAAGTTGGTGACCGCATGGTTGCTATGATGAAACCAGACATCGGTGCTTACATGAGAGCTCCTTGGAAGGCGCTACCGTTAGTGCGAGATGCACTGGCAATGCCGCCCAGGAAGAAATGGCGAGGGAATTGTCAACGAGTTCGCCTTGATACAGATCTAACCAAATTGCCTATCCCAAAGACTTGGCCTATGGATGGCGGGCACTTTGTCACCCTACCCCTAGTTGTAACTAAAGACCCAAATTCAGGAGAACATAACCTGGGCATGTACAGAGCCCAAGTATTCAGCCAGAAAGAAATTGGTTTACATTGGCAAATACACAAGCATGGAGCTGATCATGCTGCTGCAACTGGAGAGAATCAAAAGATGCCGGTCGCAATATGCATGGGTGGCCCTCCAGAACTAATATTTTCAGCCATTGCCCCATTGCCCGATAACCTATCTGAGTATCAGTTTGCGGGGATTTTGGGCAGCCGCTCGCTTAGAATCACCAAAGCACTCACTCAAGATTTGATGGTTCCTGCAGAAGCAGATATTGTGATTGAAGGATACTGTATACCGGGTGAAACCCGCTTGGAAGGCCCTTTTGGTGACCATTTTGGATTTTACTCTCTTACCGGACAATACCCTGTAATGCACGTCACAGCCATTACCGCCAGAAAGGATGCAGTACTGCCCGCAACTATAGTTGGACTACCTCCGATGGAAGACGGATACCTTGGAGAGGCGATTGGCCGACAATTTTCACCGGTACTACAATTCCAACATCGTGACGTGAAGAGTGTTCATCTACCGCTTGAAACTGGATTTCACAATTTAGCAATTGTGGCGGCAAAACAACGCTATCCAAGGCAAGCCCGAAAAACCGCTCTAGGATTACTTGGTGCTGGACAAATGATGTTTTTGAAAGTGATTATCGCAGTTGACCCAGAACATAATCCAAAAGATCTGGAAGCATTACTAGATGCATTGAACGACAAAGTGGAGATTTCTCAAGATGTAATTATCTTAGACGGAATGGTTGCTGATTCATTGGACGCTGCAAGCCCTTACGAAAATGTTCACAGTAAACTGATAATCGATGCAACCACTATCCCGCAAAGAGATCCGCGTTCGCCCAGCGACCCACTTGAAGGCTCATTCAAACAGAACACACCTGAGTGGCGGCAAGGGATAGCCAATTCAGATGCCTTTACCGAGATTAACCTCGTTAAGGAAATACCCGAGGTAACTGATGCTAGAATGTTACGTGACAATATCTTAGTCGTTACAACAACCATCGAGGGAACACCTACTCCAAAAACTGGCTCTGATGAATCTCATAATGACAATGAATCTGCGCGAATAGAGAGGATTTCGCAATTGAAAAATTCAATTTGGCAATTGGATTCCAAAAAATGCCTAAGATGGTTATTTATCACTAATGATGATATGGATTTGAACTGTGTAAAAGCAAGGAGAAGGCTACTTTGGCAGCTAACTTCAAGATTTGATGTCGGTCGAGGCTTGTTCTTTGATGATGAGCGACAAAGATTGTGTTGGGATGCGACCACTCCTATTCCAAGCGATGAACATGGTGTCAGAAGATGGCCAGCGATTACCCTCCATGCTGATGAAACCCTTGAGAAAGTTGCTGCCCATCCAGAATTAGCGAAATATGAGTGGCCCCCCCACCTTGAATTCGGGGGCAGTAATTGATGGATTTCAAGCAGATAATGTCATTCATAAAAATAGAGCACACGTTATTCTCCCTTCCATTCATCATCATCGGCTATTTCGTAGCAATAGAGCAATTTTATCCAGATGGCGAAATGCCGCTGATGGATTTGGCATGGGTCCTTATTGCAGCTGTTGGTGCAAGGGGGCTAGCGATGACCTTGAATAGAATTATTGACAGAAATATTGACGCAGAAAACCCTCGTACAGCACAGCGCCATTTAGCCAGCGGCGCCATGTCAATGTCAACTGCATGGACTCTAGCAGTGATTTTCCTAGGAATGTTGTTGCTTGGTGCTGGAATGCTTAACGAGGTTGCGTTAGCTATGTCCTGGCTTCCTGTTCTAACCTTCGTAGTCTACCCATATACCAAGCGATTCACTTGGCTATGCCACCTTTGGCTTGGCTTATGCCTCGGCCTTGCGCCTGCAGGCGCATGGGTTGCAATTGCCGGAGATTTCCACGGATGGCAGGCAATTACTGGCACTGACGGGTTTGGCAATGGATTATTGTGGTACCCAACAATTTTATTCATTTCCCTAGGTGTGACGTTGTGGATTACTGCTTTTGACATAAATTATGCAAGAATGGACGTTGAGAGTGATCGTAAGCACGGGATAAACTCATTCCCTGCACGGTTTTCAAAAAAGGCGACAACTAGGACAAGCATTCAGTTGACTTTGCTCTGGTTTGCCTGTTTTGCTCTAGCGAACCCAATTGAAGAGGGATGGTTTCTAATTGGAGCGTTGATAATGGCTCTAGCAAACGCTTACGTGATGTTGAAAAATGAATCATTAGAGAAATTTCAAGACATTCTGTTCAAAGTTTCCGTATCAACCGGATGGGTTTTGATTCTGCCATTTGTATTCCTGTGAATTATTCACCGAATATGTCATATTACACACTCTAGAGTGTTATTTGAATACAACGGTACCCTTGTGACTGTATACGAGCATAAGGGGGGCACTTGTTTCCAGATGACTTCATATTTATCCGTCAAATCAGTTATTCTTGATATTGGATATTAGTCTTGATTCTAACATATAACGGAATGAGAGTATTCAGCAGGGTTTAATTTATTATAGACCTGTATATCTAGTCCGATTTATGGTAGAGGATGTTGAGTTCAGGAAATTATCAGTAGATAACACATTGAAATCAGGATTGAGTATACTCGGTGTTGCTTTTCTGATAGTGTTATTTGTCGGTTCTTTGATTACAATAGGGTTTTTCTTGCAGGAAAAAGAAGTCTCTGAGACATTTTCATGTGATAATAGTAACACGATAGATGCCGAATACGTAGAAGATGGAGATAATGATTGTGGGGATGGATCGGATGAGGTTAACGGTGCCCGTGATGATTTAGAGACTCGGAAATTGGGCTTTTTTTCATACACAATGTTTGGATGTAGTGCTGTGTTTTTGATTGCAGGTATTTTGGGAATGTCCACCAAGGTAATTGCGGACTCGATTAGTGCAGGGCTAGCATTACACCATTCAGAAACTCCTAAGAAAACCATTGTGCAGAAAAACATCCAACCCACTCAAACGGCTTATCAACCTCAACAACAAATGCAAACACATGTTCCTGCGCAAGTAGTTCAACAACACACGCAACTACCTCCTCCTGCGCCTCCTCGAATACAATGAAACCCTTTACTTCCTGTGTTTAGCTTATTATGGAGTGAATATAAGGGTCCTCCATAAGACCCTCATACACAGAACAAACGAATACATGGGGTTGCCGTCCGCCCTGTTCGTGCGTACCCATGAATAGAGCCCACTACAAGCCCTTGTGAATAGGCTAATTGTGTACAAGGGTGTTTAGCATAACCCTTGTTATCATAAGCAAACCACTTATTCATGCTATGAACTAATTTTATCATCGAAGTG
>QXXX01000029.1 GCA_009887195.1 Candidatus Poseidoniales archaeon
ATTCTCGCGACATGAGCATGATTCCACCCAATAGTGTCCAACTAATGGTCACCTCTCCACCTTACAATGTTAGCAAGGAATACGATGAAGATTTGAGTCTACAAGAATATTTAGCCATGCTCAAAGACGTCTTTACTGAAACTTATCGAGTCTTAGCACCAGGTGGCAGGGCGGTCATCAATATCGCTAATGTGGGCAGAAAACCGTACATTCCACTAACCAGTTACATCAACATGATAATGCTTGAAATTGGCTTCTTGATGCGTGGAGAAATTATCTGGGATAAATCAGCATCTGCAGGGTCTAGCTGTGCTTGGGGCTCGTTCAAGTCAGCCTCCAATCCGTGCCTTAGAGACGTGCATGAATACATCCTAGTCTACTGTAAAGGTGATTTCAAGCTCGGGCGCACTAAGCAAGAGCGGGCTGAAGGTCGTGAGGATACTATTGAGAAACAGGAATTCATTGACTTCACCAAATCAATTTGGCGTTTCTCAACTGCATCGGCTAAGCGCATTGGCCATCCTGCACCGTTCCCTGAAGAACTGCCACGACGCTGTATCGAATTTTACACCTTCAAGGGTGATGTCGTACTTGACCCATTTATCGGTTCAGGCTCAACTGCACTAGCCGCTAAGAAAGCCGGTCGCTCATACATTGGTTACGATATCAGTCAGGAATACGTTGAATTAGCCGAGCAAAGATTGGCTGATGATTAATCATCGAGTAATTCCGCTTCTACGGTTTTGCTTTCACTAGCAAACACGTCTTCTTCCTGTCGTCGAGCGTTGATGGTATAGCCCACACCACCAGCAATTAGCATGAATAGAATCAGCATAGATGACATAGCAAAGCCGTAATTGGAGAATATTTCACCAAGTGCTGAGAAGAATCCATCTGATTCTTTATCATCATTCATTTCCTTAGGAGTTATCAAGTCAACCACTGCTTGTTGGTCGTAGACTTGTCGAGTAAAGGTCAGCATGCCGTCCATCGATGCGTCATAGTTTTCTGAAGGAGTAGCTGGGTCAAGGTCGGAATAAAAATCGGTTTTTTGCTCAAAGGCAATATCGATTGGCTCTGTCACATCTAGGGTCAATATTACATCGACAGTATACGGGATTCTCGATTCAAAGAATTCAGGGTCTTCAATCAAACCAAACAAAGTTATTGCTTGTCCAGTAACGTCAAAATGGGCCCACTTGCCCCATGAAGAGGAATCAACATCCAAGTCATAATACCATGAATCTGCCAATCTGTCGCCCTGTCCTTGCGCATCATTACTGCCATCTTCACCCAGGTCAATTTCTAACTGAACTTGGCCTGCTTGACCGGTTTCAGTTTCAAATTCTGCAGCAGTAAACATTGCTTCGAGTCTTTCTGTGCCGTTTGGAATCCACACATAATGGGAATCTTCGGTATAGTATACCGCTCCAGATGCACCATTATTGAAATGGTTCCAGTCACCTTTCCAAGAGTGTCTAACTCGGTCGGTGTCTAGTGAGATAGTCTTGTTAGTCATCATGTTCTCGTATATTTCCCAAGCATCCCACACGGTATATTCTGGATGGTCAACAATCCCGTTACCGTCTTGGTCTCTCATCAATTGTAGAGTTCTTGCTAGGGCGACAGCCGCATCAGTATCGGTAAGGCCGTGACCAATTCGCCAGTCGTGACATTGACCGGTAGCACTGACATAGCACTCTTCAGGAATATCATTACAGGAATCATCACTATTACCATCTTCACAAGAGTTAGCCATTCCTTCATAGACTGCAGTTAATTCAAGAATCAATTCTAGTTCATGGATCCGACTGAAATTTTCTTCATCCCAGTTTTCAAATTGACCATATGCAGCAGTACCGTCGCCACCGACTAAACTGCTAGCAAAGTCATGGTCTTCACGATGATAATCAGCGACACCAAGTGATGGTGCAACATCAAGAATTAGTCCAGCCATACCGCCAACGTGTGGTGTTGCCATGGAAGTTCCCGAGATTGCCATGTAGTACAAGTCACCTTGCAATTTTGTTGAAGCATCAATTGCGGTACCACGTGGAGCAGTAGCCCAAATATCTCTGCCTGGTGCGCCAACATCAGGCCAGGTGTGTTGTTGATTCATGCAGCCTCTTGAAGAGAATGAGGTGACTGCAGTACCGTCATGAGTCAGGGCAGCAACCGAAATCGCTGAAGGAGTATTAGCATAGACATTGGTTTTCAGTCCACCAGAACATTCTCCACCATTACCACCAGAATTAGATGCGGCAAATATTACTGCTACACCATTATCGAAGGTTAACATGTCAGTTAATTGGGCAATTACACCGTTAGGGTCGTAATCTCCATCAGTACCCCATGAGTTAGAAACCACTCGAATGTGATATGGGTTTTGGCCAGGTACCGAATGGATATAGGTCCATTCAAGTCCTTGTTCAGCCGCGAAGATAGAGGCGCCGTCACCAGTGCCTAATGCGACCATTTGTGCACCCTTTGCTACACCAGCTCTTCTGCCAGCCGAAGCATCACCATTACCGGCAATTGTGCCGCCAACGTGAGTTCCGTGGCCAGATGAGGTGTCTGAATTTCTGGTCTCAGTCCACACACCGTCAAATTTGGCAGAATAGATTACTTTGTCTCCAGTCCATGGCTCAAGGTAATCGAAATCTGGGTGTCCAGCATCGACGCCAGTATCTAGGTCGACAATAGCGGTACCATCGCCGTCCCATTCACTAAATGACAAATCAACATCATATTCAATGGCGCCCGCTGGATTGATGATAACTCGATTCCAAGTATCTGTGGCTTTGACCACGTGAGTTGTTTCATGCATCATAGCACTAGGGTCAGTAGGGTCTCCGCCCCATTCAGCAGGTAGGTAGAAGAAATCTAATTCTTTGTCAAGTTCCAAGTATTCAATACGATCCCAGTTAGAAATGCGTCTAATATCCTCAGCAGTTGCCTCAAACAATCCCCCGTCAACCAGAGGAGCATCGCCAAGTACTGAAGCACCAAATTGTTCTAAAGTTGTCAAGTCACTTTGCGTAACTGGGGAATTAAGTTGGAAGATAACTGGCAATACTTCACTGTACTCAGACTGGTATAATTCTTCACGCAAATCATCGTTCATGTTGGTGTAAGTACCGATTGGGTTAGTACTGTCTGCTAGTGGAGCAGCAGTTGCGCCAACCATCAAAAGTTGTAGCGCAAATGCGAGTAAAATAGCCATAGTTCGGTTGCTACCCATGGTACGTCCTACTTGCCATCATTCAAATGCCTTATTCTTCATTGCTTACCGGAGCAGGTTGTGGTAGGCCATCTTCTTTGACGGTGTTTAACACCACGTGAGTAAACGACCTAGTCACGCCTTCTAGAGTAAACACAGTTTTGGTTAAGTCATCTAAATCAGCCCGATTTTTGACTCTGGCTAAGACATATGAATCCCAGTCTCCCGTCACGTCGTAGACGGAAAATACTCGATGGTCTGCGGCGATTTTCTGTTGAACGTCAATCATGCGACCCTTGGCAATACGTAGTCCGGCCATAATGGTCATTGACCAACCGACTTTTTCTGGGTCAATAACTACGCTATAGCCATTGATAATGCCCATTTCTTCCATTCGACGAATACGATTAGTAATGGTACCTTGAGCGACTCCAACATCACGTGAAAGTTTTCTTTGACTAGCGCGAGCATCTTCTAGTAGTGCGCTTAATATTGCCCTGTCTACATCGTCTAATTTCATACCATCAACGATGTTGCCTAGAGGTACAGAACTTGAAACTTGTCTTGTTACTCATCAGATAAAATTGAAGGGATTGACAAAAATTGTGTCCATACGCCAAGTTCCTCAACCTCTAAACGAATATTAAGTCGACAATCACTAGTATCCAGTTGCTTGAATTTCACCTCAACCTGTACACTTTGGTTTGGTTCGATAAATCGACTTTTGAAGCGCGATGACATTTTCCATGGTACCTCAGCTACACAGGATTTAATTTCCATTTTCTGTTTCTTAGTGGTAAATTCTACCACTAAACAATTGTCCTTCTCCCGGTGCCAGTAACCGGTGATAATTGGCATTCCGTGCTCTTCTTTGTACATGTTACCAAGTATCGTAGAGATAATGATTATCGCAAATGCGATGGCTAGTATTGGGACTAGGAAATCGTCAACCTCGACACTACCGGTTTGGGTTTCAAGTCTAACTTGGTGGAGGCTGAGCAATCTTGTGTTATTGTCTTGTTCAGTACCACCAAATAAGGCAAATGTCACCTGCCAATCATACGGGTGCTGGTCAATATCAACACCGGCAGCAGATAGATGTGATTCTGCTAATATCCAAGTTGTTGAGGTGGTATTGTTGGCTTGATTACTAAAACTAATTTCAGGTTTCATTTCATAGATTAGATTAGCAACTTGTCTGCCGTGGACATCGATAGCAGTGTCTTTACTCAAGAAAATATACATTATTGTTGAATCTGTTAAATTGTAATTTGGCGTCATTTCAACTGGCATTTCAATTCGATAACCTTCAAGTTCGCTAATTAGGTATAGATTACCAGTTAGTTCAATCACTGGCAGCCCCTCATTTTGCTGATTGATATTACTGACCGAACTGTTCTGAGTGACATTTAGGCCCAGTTCTCCAGCACGCGCCTTGGCATCATCATCAGGCCAATTAGAACCGGTCTCATCACTCCAAGACCACCAATTTAGCGTTAACGATGAAGGTGAATTCGCACTACACTGCGTGGTATCTAAGTCGACAAAGCATTCGCTTAACGATTCACTAACCGGCAGTGCTGCCGGAATCTTACTACTTGCTACAGCATCTTGCTGTGCTGCTGAAAGGGCGATAAATCCAGGGCACAAGATTACTGCAACCAAACAAACTAACCACTTATTCATGCTCATTCCTCCTCGAGTTCATGCTCAAACGGTAAGCCTAATTTGGCTCTTAGTATGTCTTTTTCGGTGGTGTTTATCATCAGGCTAAGCCAGTTGCCGCTCCATACCGAGACGATCGCTTTAGATCCCGCAATTTCACTACACATCAAAACTGGTCCTGAATAATCAACCATCTCGGGAGGTAGGACATCCTGTTTTAGTATCGGGACATTATTGAGTAACTGAATTACCATTTCATGATCTATCTCAATCAGGATGTCTCCAAGGTGGTTTTCAATCGCTGGCACTGCCTCTTGACGCGTCCGCCATGTGCCTTTATTGTTAACAAAGCAAGGCATCCCGACATGTATTATCTTCAGCGGATGAAAGGTATTATTCTGCCATAAATTGCCATCTTTGTTTGGACACATTGGGTGGTATATTCTCTCAAGCACCGTTCTTGGGGTGATATTTAGTCGGCGTCCTCTTTTCCACCAAGACCACTGATTATCAGTGATGCCGTATTGCTTAGACACACTAGCAATTTCTTCCTCAGGGGCGGGATTAGTATCGTGACGACTGGTGTGGTTAATCGTCATGATTTTTGGCTCCCAACCAGAGTTTTCGGTTAATTTACGCTTAGAGATGTACACTCTTGCTTTGCCCTCAGGAGTTGCCTCGGGGCGATGTCTGAGTAAGGCCACATAGAATCCACCGGTATTGTTGTCCATGTGATAAAGCCGCCTGGTAAGGCCTAATTGCTCAGCAATTGCTTGTTCACTTGCCTCATCACGATCCTCGTCAATTCCAGCTCTAGTAATTGGGCAAACCTGGGCTTTGTTAAGTCCAGCAAGTCTGGGCAATTCACCAGCAATAACCACTTTTTGGCATTCATCATCAAGTATATCCCAAGATTCTAATCCTTGATGCATTACTAATCCGGGTAGTATAGCAGAATCGATTGGGATTAATTCCATCCATGGACAGGTGCGCAGTAATTCAGCGATAACAGCCTCGTTTTCAATCGGGTCAATACTACAGGTCGAGTAAATCATTTTCCCGCCTGGTCGTAAACCTCTAGCGCCACGTTGAGCAATTGTCAGTTGTAATTTGAATAAACTTCGACCGTCTAATGGTCGCCATTTTTGCCACACTTGGACATTTTTTCTGGTAGTTGCAGAACCTGAACACGGCACGTCAGCCAATATAGCATCGTAGCCGGGCGGCGGGATTCTGCCAATGTGCCGGCCATCTTGTTGATTGATTAACACATTGGGCAAGGCCAACCTAGCACGGTTGGAAATCAACATATTGACTCTTGAAGCAACCGGTTCGTTAGCAATTACAATACCATTAGGGGCGAGTTTTTCCGCCACTTGAGTCGTCTTGGAACCAGGTGCAGCACACATATCCAACACCACAGTTTCATCAGTTATTCCCAGCAATTCAACCGGCAGCATACTAGCAGCCTCTTGCCGAGTTATCCTACCAGAGTCGTGCAGTATCGACATCATTCGCTTAGCATAACCTTCTGGGGCTTTGCCTCTAGCAAACGGCATTTGCCAAGCACTTTCTTTAGGCATCCAAGGAATTGGCACACCGCCCATCGTTCGCAGTTCCGCTTTAGTCCATTCTTTGTCACTTCTATCGCCGGTTAATCTGAGGGTTTCAGGTAGAGTATCAACGGCAAAATCTAGCCAGTTCTTCACATCAATGCCTAGACTTTCAACCATCTTGGCTAGCAGTGAATTCTCTGAGATTTCTCTCAGTTCCTCCTGCGTCCAGCGCTGATAGGCCATGTATAGGGCTCAAGCATCATGTCTATCTTGATTCCGCCACCCTCAAGGGGTAGATATTGCTAGAACTGTCATGCTGGGAGATTCATTACCGCTGTTTTTCCCAGTGCTAATCTTTGGTTTAGTACTCTGGCTAATACCAACTAAAGTCGACCAGTATTGTAACAGATTATCGCCCAAAGGTGCACGAAACGGCAAAATAATTTACCGAGCACTGCCAATAATTATGACACTCTACCTAGTAATTTACCGGGCAAGGTCGATAATGGACAGAGATATGACGGAAACCGAAGTCGCCAAGCGTCTTGGTCAAACTGAAGCCTCGTTAACCGATTTACAATTATTATTTACTGGGGATGGTCTTGGGGAAATAGCGTTATTATTCTTGTTGAGTTTTTCGCTGTGGACCAGATATTTGCCAAGCCTCAAAGGCTCTAGTAATGAACTAAAAGGGATGATTAGCAACCGAGTAATGATCTATGTAGCAGCCTGTGCATTGTTGTCCTTTTGGGTATTTTTCCCTGAATCAAATTATTATTCCACCGATAGTTTACCACTGGAGCCAACGATGTCAGCTGCAGGTGATTATAATTTGTTAATGGTGATAATTGGCATTCTTATCATCGCCTTTAGCGGCGAGTTATTCGCCATCTCAACATTCCATTACTCTGATGCAGGAATTAAGACGTTGCAATTTAGGGCCTCAATGAAAATGTACGTGGTTTGTGCGATAATGTTGCTTGGCTTTTATTCAAGTGAGTTCTTTACTATCGATTGGGTGATCGATAATCAGTTTGATAAAGTCAAAATGGCATTAATATTTTTATCACAAGGCTTGGTTTTGACATTTATCTGCGGCCCATCTCAACAGTTTGATGATGCACTAAAAGTCGGTGAGGGACGTAGTCGTTCATTTGCCATAATGGCTACTTGCGCTATTTTGATAATCGTTGTGATAACCAGTTTGCTAGTTAGAAGTTCAACCGTTTTTGATCAAGGCAATAGATATCTGCACGAGGCATTTTGGCTGACCGCCTCTGTAATGATACTGATTTCAATGACGCAAATTCTGCCTCGGTATGGCTTTGATGCAGCAGCTCGACCTGAGTATTGGTGGCTTAGAATGATGCTAGTTTTTGCTCCTGCAGTAATTTTAATCTTCAACTCGTTGGCCATTTTCTTAATTCCCTCACTGTGGATAGTGGCTTGCTGCAGTATTATCTTACCAAGTACCATTGAGCGTGATGTAAAATCGCCAAACCTGCAACAAAGCATCCTGTTGTTTGGTGTGATAGTGGTTCTCTCAGCAGGGTTGATTTTATCTGCAAACCCAGTCAGTAATTTTTTGCTATTTGGCCCTATAATGTTGATATTATCTTATGGTTTAATGAAACTACATGTTAGCAAAACGAATTAGGCCTTGACTGGCAAAACCATCGACATTTCAAGGTAAATCATCGCGCTGCTTATTAATAGATGGGAACTGCTTTGGAACGAAGTCACAGACTTCAAGGGATGGGACCCTTATGACAAGAGCATTTAGAGGCGGAGTAAATAACAATCGTAAAGCACGAACACCGACAAGGATTAGAAATTGGAATCCAATTAGAGATCTTAGAGGGTTGAAAACTAGAACTACAGATATTGGTAGAGAAATGGGGCCTCTGGTTGATGTCCCTGCCATGATTCGAATTGAAGATGAACATTGGGTCTTTGAGCGAATTGAAGAAGGTGTGTTGAATAATCTAACTCATCGCCTCATCATTCATGATTCGACTGGTCAAAAGACCATTGGTGCAACATTAGATATGGATACAGCAATGCAAGTAGCCCAGAAAATGGCTACAGTTGAAAACAAAATAGTTATGATTCGTCCAATTTAGGCCTCAGAATAGGTTCCAAATTGCTGAAACTACGCCTTGATTTACCAGGTAAAAGAAGACACCAATAAAGATACAAGCACCGTATACTTGGAGCGGAGTAATCTTCCATGCGTGTTCAGATTCTTCGTCGAAATAACGAATAAGACCAGCAGCTTGTTGGATTCCACTACCATCGGATTTCTTCTTTGAAGCCATTTCAACCAACCCATCCGAGTAGTAACCCCTTTATCAACGCGACGCGTAGTATTTTACCACTATTAGCGGTAAAAATCATTCTGATTCAGTTAGGTCAATCAGCGGAATTGACTCATCATCTACTGATTTTATCACCAAATCTTCGTCGAAACTAATTTTTTGTAGTGATTTATCCATGCTGAACCCGCTGTCATCCTCATTCATTGCGTGTTCTGGATTTGCCTCGATTAGTGCAGCCTCTATGCGTGCTAGAGCTCGCTCTACGCTTGGCATATTGCGATCTGCTAATGCCTCTTTGGCAATAGCTAAATCATATCTTGCAGCAGCAATATTGACCAGTGCCTTATCTTTAGACCAACCCTGAAAATCATTAACCATGCCGACTTTTTGCTCAATATTGTCAACCGCTTGAGTCATGATGTGAATCATTTCATTAGAGTCATTTTTACATTGGCTAATCAGTGATTGCCAAGTTTTTTCGTTTCCTTCAATTGAGATACTTGGATAGTTTTTAGCAAGATATTTGTTTGCTGCTCGAGTATGCTTAAATCGCCATGGTGAAGTTGCTAATGATGCATCAAGATCAAAGATTAATCTGGCTATTATATTGATTGGCCCTGATATTTCTACCGTATTCAAATATCCGGAAGTAAACAGCCCGAACCCCCAATACGGCTCAGAACTAATGGTCACACTCATTGCACCGCTAGTGGTTTTTAAGCGCCATTTTTGTTCATTGTAGCCTGGAGTCTCGATAAATTCCGGGGTTTCAGGCGATTCCATTGCTCTAATTATCGCGCCAGCAACATTGCCCAAGTAAACTACACGACTTTCTCCAGGGAAATTTGCTCTGCGTAACAATCCAGTTGCGGTTTCAACACAGTGTTCAGCCTTTGCACTGGAGACTTGGCACAGCAGGACAACATCGGTATTGGTGCCCCTCATGTAGGGCGCTGCGACTATCTACCAATGAATTAAGCGGGAAAATGTATCTAAAGCAATAATTCATTAGTTACTTCTTCTGTGGACTGTATGTTGATACCATGGGTTCAAGCAAGAAAGATTCGAAAGCCAATAAATTGACCTCACTTCCCGGTGTGGGTGCAGCATCCGCCAAAAAATTAGTCGATGCTAAATTAGATACAATTTCCAAAGTGGCCGCAGCAGGTACCACAAAATTGGTCAAAGCAGGACTTCAAGCAGCTCTGGCCAAGAAAATTGCTGCCGCAGCAAAAAAGGTAGACAAAGCTTCTAGCGCCACCAAAAAAGCCGCATCATCAACCAAGACAGCCGTTAAGAAGGCGCCTGCCAAGGCTAAAGCAGCAGCTAAGAAAGCCCCTGCTAAAGCAAAGGCAACTGCTACTAAGGCAAAATCAGCCGCTAAAAAAGCCCCTGCTAAAGCAAAGGCTGCTGCTACTAAGGCAAAATCTGTAGCTGCAAAAGCTGCTGGCAAAGCTAAAGATTTAGCCAGTAAACCGAAGGCTGAGAGAACAAATAAGGATGTTGCAACGAAGGGCGGCAGAATTGGGCCATCAAAATCAACGCCGATCTCAAAGATGGCTTGGTTTAAGAAAGCTAGAAAGTAATTACGCGAATTGTTCAAAGACCTTCTTGCTGATTCATTCACATGCCAAGACGGAAGTACGGACGGTTAAGAAAGACTGTTGAGCTTCCGCCTAAGGAAAATTGTTCTAGGTGTCGGTCGGGAAAATACTGTCCGATAGTGGGCCATTCAGGCCAAGTAGTAAAGCCACATAGAGAATGGTTAGGTCCAGAGAAGGTATCCAAGCGGAAGACTAAATCAAACTAATCTTCTATGCCAGCAATACTGGTATAGGGTGTATTTTCAATCACTTCATCAGTTTCAACTGAGGTTTCAATTATGTTGTGCCGCATTGACTGAGCACGATTGTACACCTCTCGTAAGGTTTGATCTGAGATTTCAAGATAGACTCTGGTAGTAGCAATACTACTGTGGCCAAGTAATTTTTGAATTGACACCAAATCAGCCCCTCTCTCTAGTAGTCCAGTAGCAAAGTTGTGCCTAAGTACGTGAGGTGTGAGTTTTCCTTTGGGTAAACCAGCTTCAATAGCTAAGTTATCCATTAATCTTTGAACTCCTCTTGGTTGCAATCTTCTACCTGCAGAATTTAGTAGCAGTGGACTGTCTTCAAATTTTATTCTTGAACTTCTAACTGGTAACCAAGCATTAATCCGGTCTAGTGAACGCTCTGTGAATAATACCAAACGGTCTTTGTCGCCCTTACCGCCAATTACCTTGGCGGATTTGTCTTCAATATCGATGTCACCATAGTCTAGGTTGCAAACTTCGCTTACTCTAAGCCCAGTATCTAACATAAGGGTCACTACAACTGAAGCAACAGGGTCTTCACTGGTTTTTGCAGCATCAAGTACCATGGTTAATTCTCGCTTGGTTAGTGTTCTTGGCAGGCGCTTACCAGTACGCGCTCTAGTAAGGTGTTCTGGCCATCTGTGGCCCAACCATTTCAGTAGATGTCTTGCGGCTGCTAGCCTCGCATTGTAAGTCGTTGGTCGTAGATCTGCTAGACTATGCGTCCATAAGTCGATACGTCCATTGAAAGGGTCCATGCGTTGAGCTAATTCATGTATCGACATCGACTCATATTCGGCCTCTGATAAGACATCTTCTCCAGGTAATATGGTCTCGACATAGGCTCGTAAACCTGACACGTATGATTTCTGAGTATTTGCTGATTTATTCTCCGATTTGAGTTGGTTTTTGTAACAGTTGAGCCATGGTAAATCACGTAAATGATACAGTCTTGCTGGCAGAGGTAAATCTTCGTTAGTTAGACGCAATTGGCTAGGCCTAAGCGCCTTACGCTGTCTAAAGTCTCCTCTGTGTCTTTCCATTGGCGTCACCGCCTCTCGCCGAAACGAGCGTGCATCCCCTGCCCCTGAGGGCATATGTGGGATAGAGGTCTAAGATATCAAACCACCGGGTTTTTAGATTCAATCAAGGCTTCAGTTCTTGCCATAAGGAATCCAGTCAGACCCATTCCACCACATTATTGTGCGGTCAGACATATGTCGCCATGAATATCCATTATCATCAGTCCATTCTTGTAAAACAACAGGTGCGCTTGGTATTGGCAATCCTGGCAACGGTAATGCAGGCATTGGTAATTGAGCAGTAGTATGATTACTCACAATTTGCTGTGTTTGGGAAGATTTTCTTGCTCTAATAATTACTACCGCGGCAACTAAAGCAGCGATAACTAATCCGATGATCAAGTAAGTTGGCATATTGCTTTCTTCTGTTGCAGTTTTTGTTGAATCGTCATTTTGCTGTTCGCTTTGTTCGTCATTTTGATCACCAGTATCAACGTTGGTCTCGGGCGCCTCCATGCACGCACAACAACCTCCTTCCGGATCATTGACCATGCCTGGTGGGCACGCATCACACTGGATGTCTGCACAGTCATCACCAGGAGACCCGGTGGTATTGTTATTTCCAGATGAGTTATTTGAATCACTATCTCCACTATT
>QXXX01000003.1:0-5470 GCA_009887195.1 Candidatus Poseidoniales archaeon
GCCATATGATAGGTTATCGTCAAGTCAGGTAAACACATATCGTTCGTGTAAAAGAATGTGGTTTTATGAAAAAGTTTTGAAATTAAAGATTCTTCAAATACCAGTTTTGTATGTTGGAAGAGCAGTTGAAGAAGCAATATGTAGAACCCTAAAAGAATCACCTTCCCTGATGCTAAAAACAGCTTCTGAATTGACGTTGTCAAATATTCCGATTGATGATAATGGTAAGCCATCAAGAGATTCATCTGCTAAGTGGCCATCAAATAGAATAATTCCTTTGCCCATTAAGCAACGACCAAATAGTCTAGATGAATTAGAAAATTGGGCTTTAGCAAGGTTAGAATTCCATTTGCCAACTGCATTAGAAAATGCTAGAAAGGATTGGGCGAGGCAGGAAAGGAAATCAGGCGATTGGTCTGAAGTAAAATATGATTATTGTTTGGAAATGTGTCTTAATGGTATTCGCTTCCACCTAGAGGAAGTTAATCGTTGTGTCAATACAATCGATGATGCTAGACTCAACGATTGGCGCCAAGGTAAACGTGAATATTGGCCTGCACCAGATGGCTATGGCTATACTCTAGTTGGCAAGCATTCACTTTCAGTTACCGGTCCAGTCACGATTGCCGAGGCTTGGGAGATTGCTAGGCCATGGTTTGTTGAACCGGAGTCTGAAAATTTTAGTATGAATGCCATACATCCAGATTATTGGTTCCAAGGTGAATACGACATAGTGTATCGCTGGGATGGGAATATCAAAATTGTTGATATCAAAGCAAGTAAAGGCATAGGAGATAGATCTGGTGATTACATAGAACAATTACGAATGTATGCAATGTTATGGTGGACTACTCACAAGAAACAAGAAACTGTGGAGAGTTTAGAAATATGGTATTTAGGGGCTAATGTTACTAAATCAATACCATCACCCACCATTAATGAAATGTCGGTAATGGAAACAGAATTGAATCAGTTATATGTGAAAATAAAGTCCGGTACACCCTCTATAGAGGATTGCCCTGCAAGCCCTATGCCTTTGAGGGGCTTTAGTGAAGGTGGTGTTTCAACAACTGCTCCTGTAGATTTAGTTAGGTGTGACCGTTGTGATTGGCAATCAATATGTTCCGGTGGTAGTGGAGAAGAATATTCTCTCAATGATAATGAATTTTATATCCCCGGTCTAGTAAGTCAAATAAATACTGTTGAAATCAAGGATTTGAATGTCAGGTTCAATTTAGATGTCATAGTTGAGACAATAAATTATCCTGAGGGTAAAAATCCCGAACTAAAAGTAATACAAAATAGTAATCGTGCACGAGTGGATATTATGGTTGGCAAAAATCAGGAAGGAAGGCTAACATGTCCTAAATCGTTAACTAAGGGTCAAAATATATACTTGAAAAATATAATATTAACTTCAAACTTCAAAGGCGAATTAACTATCAAAGTAGATCCATTAGCAGAAATTCTTGAGTCAGAAGAGGGTCTTGAATTTCAATCGATATTAGATTTTAGGGCTAGATGGAATATTGCTGGTATGCTTGCCTACAAATATGAACGGAAAGGTATTGGAAGGACTGGTAGAGAATGGCATCGGAAAGGCATGGTAATTGTTAATGAAAATAATTCAATTAAGGTATCTGGTTGGGCTAATGATTGGGGTCATCAATACGAACTTGCAGAAGATGGAAATTACGTATTACTGGCTAATATTGAATTAGATGCATGGGCTAACCAAATTAAAGGACAAATTGGAAGGAATTCTAGGGCCCATTTGCTTCCTTAAATCAGCCACCTGATGAAACGGTAGTTACCAGTAACTCAATATCTTCATTCAACATCGTTGATAGTGGAATGATTTGGTCATGATAACTCACAATAACAGTTGATGGTAATATCTTACATTGAAGTAATGCGTCACGAAGCTTTACTGCATTATCTGATTGGTAGGTCTGATCTACATCCCGTCCATAGAACTTAATCAACATGGTTATGCCATGAGCATCATGCTTATGACTGTGGCGCAGAAGGCGCAGTTGAGCCGAGATCGCATAGCCCGGTATTGCGGTGGATTCGAAATCCACTGTCGTAAGACGCGGGGGTTCAAATCCCTCTCTCGGCGCCATTACATGTAAAATGCATCATGAGATTCAGTCATTTCTGAGACCAAGTCATGACTTGAATTCGGTGATATTTGTTTTAGTTTGGACAGGAGTTTTTCATTTGCATCTTGTGGTATTACTAGATTTAACTCAAACCATCGATCAATTGACATCAATAGTTGCTGAGAAGCAGTTATATCGCCACTTGCTCCAACAGTAGTCGCTATTGCGCATGCCGTATTTATCCCAAATACCGGCCCTAGGGAGGCTAATAAAGCGGCCATTCCAATAGCTCCAGAACTTGGCTCGTCACGCCTAACATTAACTCCTTTAGACTCTAAATCGATACGATATTGTGAACTACTGGGGACAATGAATATTTCTTTTCTAGTCGCTTCATCAACCATTCCAGCAAGCACAATTGAGTCTGTGATATTTTGTTCTTGGAGTAGAGATAAAATTTCTCTAGCCATAATTCCTTGATTTTGTGGTTCAAGGGGTTGAGAGTTACCAGTTATCGTGACGATGTAATCGCCTTTTGGAAGTTTGATAGTTCTGACAGTTAGGTGTGGGGGAGAAAGTAATCCATCATCATCAAGGGTAGCAAGAGGAGGGAGTGCAGTATGATGTAATCTAGCAACTTCTATCGCTTCATTAGTTTCGTTTAATGCATCAATTGCAGCTTTGCCGATATTTCCCACTCCAGGAAGAGCAATTAGACAAAGTGTTGAATTATTCAGATTACAATGTCCGTTACGCCACTCTATCAATAAACTCATGAAAATAAAATGCTATCAAGACGAGGTATAATGTTTGACATTGTAAGTAGTCAAAAACCTCTATTTTACGAGGTAATTTTGGATGCGGTTATTCTTCTTCTAGAATTTGTAATCGCATCTCTTCAAGAGATTCTAGTACAGGCAAGGCTGCAGTCCATTCAGGAGATTCTACATTGTACATTTTACGACGGATGTTGGCTCTTTGATCCTCTGGTGACCATTTTAGTGGAGCCGCGGCATTTGCTGCACCATTGCACTTGGGGCAAGTCCTTTCTAAAGTCCAGTCTTGGCATTCCACACATTGTTGCAATAACTGTCTTGCCATGGTGGTCCCTAGCATTGGTTGTTTATCACTGACTCGGTGTTAATCACGATAACATACAATTTGTCCATCGTTTTCTTCAATTATGGATACGACTGACTTAGATACTTCTATCCACAAATCTTCTGCAGTTTTGAAATCAGGAGCCTTTAGTACCATTCGATATTCTGGTGCTCCATCATAATAACACATTACTGAAATTTCGTCTTCTTCAGACGAATATTTTTCAGCAGACAATAGTGCATCTCTAATTATTTCAACTCCATTTTCAGAATTCACGGACAAATTTAGAGCACCTTTGATTTCGACAAATGGAGGAATAATGTTTTCAATCGCAATTTCTATGAATTCTTTAACCCATTCACCTTCAAAACCTGCATCAGCAAGCGATGCTTCATTCATCGCTGCTTCTTCAAAAGATGCGTATAGTGAGCCATAAGTTAAGGTCAATTCTTCTCCATATTCATCTCTAGTTTCTTCAGACCATCCAACCTTTTCAGCCAGTACTTTTAGTAACTGATTAGATCGTTGCTCATTTTTCCATTCTTGTAATCTGTCTCTACGTCTCTCTTCAGAAACAGACTTGAGAGAAAGTTCTAGCGAAGAACCATCTTTTTTAGTTCTCATTACCTTACAGATGAGACGTTGCCCATCTCTTACAAAGGAACGGATGTTTTTTACCCAACCGCTAGCAATTTCACCAATGAATATGAAGCCTTCAATTCCCGGATACTCGTCAAAATCGACGTAAACGCCATTTTGTTTGACGTTTTTAACTGTAACAACGACTAATTCTCCTTCTTCAGGAGTGATTAATTCTTCGCTCATGGAGGCTCAGCCTCCTCATTCCATTGCTTCTAAAGGTCGGCATCCAATCAGTTCTGCCTTTCCACCAGATGGCGAAGTAAGTGTAGAGCCACAAACGGTGCAGGAAATTTTACTGGTCGCTCTCGAGAATATTACAACTTCAGCTCCACAGTCTTTACAAGATACTTTCATAAATTTACCAGCCATTTAACACACCTCATTTGTCCACAAGTTCAAATTTCTTTGCTCTTTGACATGGAGCATAATGTGCTTTACCAGTCTCAGTGCATCTAAACAGGATATTTACTCTCTTAGTTGGCTTTTCTCTACCATCAGGTTTTGGACGTGGGAAACCACGGTAACCAGCCATAACTTTTCGGAATCTTCTTTGACCCCATTTCAATTCAGAAGCACGCTTCTTTTTGACACGCTCGATGGTATGCATGGTATGCTTACCCGCTGATGGGCTGTATCGCTTGATTTGACGTGGCATTTTTACCATAGTAGCACCTTGAGCATTCGTCCCACTAAGGTCGGGTATTTAGAAACTCCGTATGGGTCGATGTCATAAAACATGCCACTGCAACCTCAAACAAGGGATGAAGTAATTAATCCGGTTTCACTCCAGCAGTCATGGATGATATGTTACAAGCGGCCTTGTTGTTTTGGCTGCCACTGGCGTTAATCCCTGTTAGTCTATGGATTTCACAATCAAAAAAATCTAGAAATGGTCAAAGAATTGGATTGATTTTACTAGTAATCGGACTAATTTTAGTATTGGCCAGTCCTTGGACGGTTCCAGATTCTCCTTCCTCAGCTGTTGGTAATCTATTCGGTTTCATTCTTGGGCCGTCAATTTTGGTACTATTTGGCCTATACCTGGTAGCATACTCGGGTAATGTACCAGTTGGTCGATTATCTGTTGGTGATAAGTATCTTGGATTACTATTATTTTTTATTGGCATGGTCTGGTTCTCCATAATGCATTGGCTTGATTTAACACCAGTACTTGATTCAGGAGAAATTAACAGATTTTGGTTGATATTTTTCCCGAATTTCTTAATTTCACTCTCCTGCTTATGTTTATCTGCTGGAATAGCAATGTTAGTACTTGGAGATAATCGGTCTGCGGAATCAAAAAATTTGTTCTTCATGTTCGGCCTAACGGTAATATTCATTCTGTTTGCAATGAACATAGATTCCAGCGATGCATCATCAAATGATTTTAGAACATATGTTTGGCTTTCAATAGCCGATTTAGTTGGTATAATGTTAGGATCAATTCTAGCAATAATTTCTTTTTCTTTAGTTATCTATTCCTATGAGAAGAGGCTGCCTAAACCGAAATCTATCCTGCCTCCAACAAAAGATGAGTTGAAGCATTCGGCAAAAATAATATCCTCAAACATTGGAGATGATGAATAATGGCTGAAGGCAAAAAAACCTCTTTGCGATTAGTT
>QXXX01000003.1:5480-7236 GCA_009887195.1 Candidatus Poseidoniales archaeon
TTCCCAATTGCGTTAATTCTAGCGATTGATTACAGTATGCATGGTTTTCCAGATTTATCGATGGATAATATCAATCCAAGAATTGCTAATTCAACATTAACAGCATTCATATTATGTTCGACATTTCTCCTAGGAAACATGTATTTTTATGGTGAATCTAGGGATCGACCGCTGGCGCCATTATTTGCGATGATAATAGCGATATCGGTAGGTTTCGGAACAACAATATTTTTCATCGAACAAGGTGATATGTTGCTTGAAGATAACGGGTCGGTAATAGCACAATTAGTCTACAATATTTCTCATACAATAGTGTCTATTTTTGCTCTAATGCTAGCATTTGGAATTGCAATAGGGATTTTATTTTCCTCTTTAACTCACTCAAAAGCAAAGATAAGTGGAACTAAATTGTCGGAAGAAGAGTAAAATCATCCTCCGTTTATTTCATAAGGGATTGGTAGGTGGGCGAAACATCGAGGTGAGTATATGTCAAAAGGTACACCATCCATGGGTCGACGTCAAAAGACAACACACATCCGATGTAGAAGATGTGGCAGGAATGCTTACCACAAGCAAAAAAGCGTATGCGCTTCTTGCGGATACGGTGCTACAGCAAAGATGAGAAAGTATAGTTGGTCTAAGAAAACCCACCGTCCTAAGGCTTGATTTAGCTATGTCAACCTTCGACAATCTCTGCAAACAATCATTTGCTAACTGCTTAGAGGGTTAACTGTGTGCGGTATTTTGGGTGTTGTTGGTCGTCAAGGCTTTCACATCAATCAATTACTATACGACGGTTTGACTGTTTTACAGCATAGAGGTCAAGACGCTGCTGGGATGATGACCGAACACGATGGTCAATTTAGGCTTAGAAAATCAAATGGTCTTGTTTCAGATATATTTTACACCAGACATATGCAGAGGTTGCAGGGTCACATCGGAATAGGTCATGTTAGGTATCCAACAGCAGGAAGTTCATCTAAAGCAGAATCACAACCGTTCTATGTTAACTCACCATATGGACTATCAATTGCTCACAATGGTAATCTAACCAACGCTAGTGACTTACGTAAAATCTTGTCAAACAAATATCATAGGCACATGAATACCCAAAGTGATTCAGAAATTTTGCTAAATATTCTCGCTGTTGAATTAACTAAGTATTCGTCAGATATTTCTATAGAAGGAGAACCTCACCTTTATATTGAGACTGTATTTAAAGCAATAAATGCGCTTAACACTTATGTTAAAGGCGGCTATGCTTGCGTATCAATGATTTCTGGCTATGGTTTGTTGGCATTTAGAGATCCAAACGGAATCAGGCCGTTAGTTTATGGCAAAAGGGATACAGAAGAAGGCGTAGAATGGATTGTGGCAAGTGAATCAGTTGCAATAACTGCTCTTGGTTTCGAAATAGTTTCCGATGTTAAGCCAGGTGAAGCGATATTCATTTCCTCATCGGGCCATTTATTCTCTAGAGTCTGTGCTAAAGAGACCAAGAGCAATCCATGTATTTTCGAATATGTTTACTTTGCAAGACCCGACTCGGTAATAGATGGTATATCTGTTTACGAAGCTAGGTTGAATCAAGGCAAGATATTAGCCGAGAGAATATTATCAGAGTGGCCTGATCATGATATAGATGCGGTAATCCCTATTCCCGATTCAGGAAGAATCGCAGCTCTACAAATGGCTAGTAGTCTAAAAGTTCCATATAGGGAAGGTTTTGTCAAAAACCGATATATTGGTAGGACCT
>QXXX01000030.1:0-15231 GCA_009887195.1 Candidatus Poseidoniales archaeon
GTAAACTTGTCAGTAGGAGGTAGTACTTCGCTAACCGGAGTCCACTGTTCAATCGCTGACTCAAGAGGTTTGGACATCGCTTCAGCCTGTTGCTCTATCTCGGTAATTTTCTCTTCAAACTCCTCGGATTTACCTGCTTCAATCGAATTGATATCGTCTAAATATTTTCGAAGGCCTAAGTATTGCTGTGTGTCACTTTCAGTCAGAGCATTATTTGCTAGGACTAGATATTCGGCTAATTGCTCGGCAAGTTCATCATCCTTAGACTCCATCGCACACTCCATTGCTTCATCCAGTACCTCGATTGCCAGACCGGCTTCATCCATCGCCAGCATATTCTTTCCTAGTTCAAACAGGTCTTTTGCGGCTTGTACTGAATCATTTGCCACAATTGCTTGTGCCGCGCTAAGATGTTTCATCGCGGTAGTTTCCTCATCGTTGAGGAATCTTGCCATTCCAGCACAAACCAAATATCTCAATCTTTGATTGTTAATTGTCTGGGCTTGCCGGTCAGCCGTTTCAAACAAGATTGCAGCTCTGTCCCACTTTTTTCTGACCAATGCTAACATTCCCAATTGGTTAGTTGCTAACATCTCGGCATTTCTATCATCAATCAATGTCGCACTTTGTAGCGCTCTAGACAAGTGTAATCTAGACCTCATGACATTGCCAGTCATGTTAGCCAGCATTGCGAGGCAAGATTCCATTCGGTACATATGGCCAGCCATTGACCGATGAGCGATTTCTGCCATCTCTTCATCCAGTGGCGCTAAACCAAGACCAACTCTTTCCAAAACTGAACTCATTTTTTCAATTCCATGGTCATATTTTTCATCGACAATTACTGACTTACTAGTAGAAATCTCATCAAGATAAGCGTCCAATTCGCTAACAGGTTGGCATATGCTTGGTAACTCTCCCAGTGCATTCATGTGGGACTGTTTCGGTTTACCACCAAGCAGATGCTTTCGCAAAGCCCTGATTAGTTTTTGATCTGAACTTTTCCCTGGTGCTGAATCTTGTTGCTTAACTTGCGGTTTTCCGTCAATTAGAGAATCAACCATCCAAGTTAGTTTGGCTTGAATATCATATTCGTTGACTCGACTAATGGCGTAACGCATTTCTGCGGCTCTAGTTCTTCTTGACAGACTGCGAAACCGTGACTTACAGGCATTGGGGCCAGTCTCAGCCAGTCTTTGAAGGAAAGTAGACGGTGGGCAAGTAGTAAATCCGAGATTGACTTTTTGGCTGGTAGTGGTCATTTTGAAATCATCGGTAACCAAGGTGACTTCCCGACCTTCTCGTGATAATTTACTGGCTAGAACCATTAACGATAAATCGACATCTTGGGGAGCAGCACGTTCACCTATCTGTTCTGCTAATCCTCTTATTTGTCCATCATCAACGGCAATTGTGGTTAATATTGGTTTTAGTTTATCCAGCAGATTTGGTTTATTTTTCCAGCGTTGAAATCTAACAGTTTTAACTTCTTTATGAACTCCAGGTGTGACAAAAAGGCCTTCAGGGATACTCTTTTTCAAATCCTCTAACAGGTTATCTTGCGCCATTGAACCTAGATGAATAAAACAATTTGAATCTACGACCCAAGTAGTGGACATGGTTATTCCATGACGATTCATTGATTGAGGTTTGCGCCAATCATAGTTTAATTTCTCAATTCATCCGGTATATCCAAAAGACCACCCGCAGTGGTTATGTCGGGTGGAACATTGTCGTCAAAGCCAACGAAATCACGTGATTTTGACCACCTAATCGAACAAAATTCGACCGAATTAGATTTTTTGTCGGCCTATGGTGGACTTGCCAGTGATTCAACAGATGTTGTAGGAATCTTCTCCGCTATCAAGCGTTTTCTCAAGGCTGGAGGTGTTGAATTTACCGAATCTGATACTAAATTAACCCTTGATTTCGGTTATATTAAGCAAGTCGAGAATGGTTGCAAGATTTATTTCAAAGGCAGAAGTTTACCAATAGTTGCTAGCGATTTGACTCAAGCAGGCTTTACTGATGGCAAGTTACCTGTAAGGCGCGGCTCTTGTACAGTCACTTTGCAAGATTGGGACCTTGAACAACGCCGCTTTATCGAGCGGTTAGTTGAGCACATCAATTCCTAAGATTCCATTTCCCATAATTCATCGCCAATCCAATGTAGGGTTTTGATGCCCTTACCTTTGGTGGCAGAGGCCATTTCTTGACCTTCCATGGTTGACCATCCAATAGCCAGCGGTTTCTTGTGCGTCATGTCGCGAATCCACACCAATTCACCAACTGCAATATCTTCATCCGCAGCTTGCACTCCAGCCACCATACAATCAGCGCCATTCATCAAAAATGGGATTGCACCATGATCGACATCTACCCACTTTGCTGCGTCACTATGCTCTAAAAATCCTCTCAATGTTAAGAATGTAAACCGCTCATTGTCTGAGTTTTTCACTTCGATTGCTTTGGCGACTTTGTCAACAAATACCATTTGCCACGGGCCGTACTCAGCCATTTCTAAAAAGGCACCATCGACCGATAGGTCAATTCCTAGCGAAGATTCTAGGGCTTTGAGCAGTGGTGCGATGTTCTTTCGACGTACCGGGCGTCGCTTACGAATGCTCCAATCCTTGCTCATATTCGACCGGTTAAACTGATGGTTTTTGACAGTTGTCTTTGGGTAGGTATTGATGTGCTGGTTCTCGTTGGGGTAGTTATGGCTCTATGGTGTGCAATCCGTACTTTCGCTAAGCATGCAACAGAATTAGGGAACCAGCAACCTGCTGAGCCAGTATTTTTTGTTAAACCAAATAATTGTCTTCAACGCACTGGTCCAATCCAAGTATCATCTCATCCAGGCTCTGTTCATCATGAGGTTGAATGTGTAATTCGCCTTGGCAATAATTTGCAACCTGAAGCAATTGCCGTTGGACTTGATTTAACCGACCGCGACACTCAATCACAACTTCGCAGCGAACAGTTGCCGTGGACTAGAGGGAAGTGTTTCAGAGGTAGTGCGGTTGTTGGCGGCTTTGTTGCCTTTGATGGTGAATTTAACGACCTGGTTGCTGGAGGATACGTGATTAATTTGAGCGTCAATGGCATCATAAAACAAACTTCGAATCTCTCTTCGATGAGTATTGGCCCAAAGCAACAGATGGACAGTTTGCTAGAATGGGCACCGGTTGTTGCTGGCGACTATCTGTTCACCGGCACACCAGCAGGAGTTGCTCAATTATTGGTTGGTGATGAGTTAATTGCTACGTTAGAAACAACTGACGGTAAGATAATCTCACAGATTGAAACAATTTGTCAGTGAGGGTTGATTTCATATATCCCTCGCCAGTCGGTGTGAATTGCAAGGAAGCATTACTATGGCTCAATGGCACGGAATTTCACGTAGAAAACCTAGCGGTGGTCGAAAGGTACAGGCTCGCGGTAAGCGGTCAACCGAGATCTCAACCGAGAAACAAATGGCACTTATTGGAGAGCCAAAAAGAAAGATTTACCGCAGAACAGGTGGCAACACTCTAGTTCGCGTACTTGCTGCTAACAAGGTTTCAATCAACAATCCAAAAACTGGTAAAACTACTCTTGGAACCATTGAAAACGTTGTTGAAAACGAATCTGACCCTAACTACGTCCGTAGAAACGTTCTAGTCAAGGGTGCAATTATCGAAACCGACAAAGGTCGAGTTCGAATTACTTCCCGTCCAGGTAAGGATGGAGTCATCAACGGCGTACTAGTTGAGTGAATGCAAACTGCGTTCTTTGCGCCAAGGTGAGATGATGGACCACAACCCCGACAGACTTTCTATCTGGCCTGGATATTTCGATGCTAAAACTTCACGCCGTAGTGGAAGAAGAGTGCCAAGAGATTCTTCAGTGCTCAAACCAGATTTGGATTCATTGTTTTATGCTGCCCGTAAGGTCGGGCTAAAGAAGATCAAGCGTGAGGAACAAATCTCTCATCCAAATAGACCGTATGGAAAAGAAGGACGACTTTGGGTTTCACGAAGTGGTGCTAAAAAATCGATTGGTGCTACCAATAAAGAAGAAATTCTCCAAATGATTGGTGCGGAGTGGCGCCAAATGCAAAAAGATGTAAAAAATACTGAAGCTCAAAGAATCGCTGAAGGCCCAAAAACCGGCGACAGGCGAGCGAGGTCGCAAAGAAAGTCACGTGGCTCAGGCAGTCAAAAGCCCAGTTCAAAGAAGCGATCTAGTTTCAAGAAGCGCTAATCATAGCGGTACTTCATGCAGCCAGCCAAAAATATCTTCTTTGGTTTCATTTTGAATTCCAACCAAGTGATTGTACAACATTTGAGTTATTTCTCCAGGCTTCCCTGCTCCATAGGTGGCCTTTTCTTCGCCTTGGGTAATTGAGCCAATCGGTGAAATTACCGCTGCAGTACCGCAGCAAAATGCTTCATCAGCACTCATAGCAAACTCTGCAGTAACCCTAGTTTCATGAACTTCAATTCCCGCATGCCTTGCCAGTTGAATGATGCTGTTGCGAGTGATTCCAGGTAAAATTGTGCCAGTTAATTCAGGCGTGTAAAGGACGCCATCTTTGACACAAAAGAAGTTAGCCGCCCCGACTTCTTCGATACATGAATGAGTTTGTGCATCAAGGTAGATTATTTCCGCGTATCCTTTTGCCTTAGCGTCCTTACTCGGCTTCATGCCTGGTGCGTAGTTGCCGATTGCTTTGACACCACCAGAGCCACCGGGTGCGGCTCTATGATGAACATCAGAAATTAGTAAATCAATGGCTTTAACACCGCCTTTAAAGTACGGTCCTACCGGTGTCACATACACTAAAAATCGGTAAAATGGTGCGGGTGCAACGCCTAGAATTGGGCCTGAACCCATCAGCAGTGGTCTGACATACATTGCGCCTTTGCCCATTGGCGGCAGCCAGCGTAAGTTAGCTTGTACACATTGTTCAACTGCGTCGATAAAGATAGACTCTGGAACTGGTGGCATCTTTAGTCGATCAGCGCCTCTTTGCATTCTTCTTGCATTTTCTTCTGGTCTAAAGAACACAACACGGTCCTTTGAGGTTCGATATGCTTTCATACCTTCAAATAATCCTTGTCCATAATTTAACACTCCAGCAGCCGGGGAGATTTTCATGTCACCATATGGCAACATGTCTCCAGGCATCCAAGCTTCATCCATCTGAGTCTCGGCGATGTACATGTTATCGGTTGGAGTAAGCGAAAATGTTAGGCTGTCCCAGTCGATTTCATCACTCATACTGCACCCTCAACATACAGGCCATAGAAATCCGGCTTTCAATCATTACTGTTTGATATTGGTAGTCAAACACTGATTTTCCGAGTAAATATCATTATATCTCTATTCTAGCACACGGCGTTAGCCTATGGAGATAGACCAGTTGTCCAGTGAATTGGCGACAAAAATGGATGAGGTTGGCCCGGCACTTGCTCTTCCAGTGGCCATATTATCACTGATTTTATTTTTTCAAGGCCATAGAAGACTTCAGATAGTTACTATGGTAATAGGAGCTGCAATTGGCTATGTTATGTCGCCGAGTATCTTGCCGACAGTTGAAGAACTTGGCATTGCGTTAACTCCATTACAAGCGACTGCAATAATTTGTTTCCTGTTTGGACTTATCCTCTCTGCCTCAGTAATCATGAGCACAAGATTGCTTACCTCTGCCTTCATTTTCATCACCTTTTCTACCTCTATTCAAACATTGAATAATTATGGTTTCGATGTTGAAAGAAGTGAATTATGGAGCGGTATAGCCGCACTAGCAGCATTGTTTTTCACGATGGGAATAAACCGTATATTGCCAAGCATCTTTTCGGCAATCTTTGCTGCCTATGGATTGATTTTAGCCGGTTTGTTGGCAACTAGTAATCAGGTTTCAACTTTTGAGCCAGTTGAAGTTAAGACTTTCATTATGATGTTGCCAATATTCGTGTTCTCGCTATTTATGCAAAAAATTGATGTCAAGAAGTTAGAAGAACGTGAGTTAGCCAAACATCAGCCGGATGAAAAAACCCTCGAAGCCCAGCAGCATTTTCTGAAACTATGAGTCAATACGAAGTGCAATAGTAGGGCTCGGCTGTGCTCATGTTAGGCAGAGCCATGCAGTTCGACGGCAGACTCGGGATTATCAGTGGGCGGTACCACTCTCTAGACGGTTCGGGGACTGATGATCATCAAACTATTTTGGAAGTGTTTGGCCGCTGTGAAGATGGGCGCTCTATTTGTTTACTAGTCAAAGGCGTGCAACCCAGTTTTGAAATTACGCCCCTAACCGCTTGGCAAGAAGGGCAAGATATACCTCAATCGGTAACAGATCGATTAAAATTAATCGAAGAAAAAGAGGACGTAGTGAAAGTCACAGGTCCGGTTATGAAATTGACTGACTTAGGTATGCGGCCAATTTGGCAAGTTACTGCTCGCCAACCATATGTCGTGCCAAGCTTGCGTAAAAGTCTAGCAAAGCAAAGTTGGGGGATTTATTCTGGCGATATACCATTTCTCAACCGATTATTTCTCGACTCAAATCTAAGTATGCATATTCAGGCTAAGGGTGAGGTGATCGATACCATTGATACACCAAACAATAACCAAGAGCAGAGCGTAAAGGTTCGAGCTGCAGGTGGAGCAGGCCGCTATAGCGTTGATGTCACCGTGGCATGCGACATCAATCAGTTATCGGATACCGAAGCATTTCAGGTGCCGTTCAAAGTATTTTCATTTGACCTTGAAACCAGTATCAAATACGAAGCAGTGTTGTGTGCTGCGGCTTGGATTGAAGATATGGGCACTGGAGTTCGTCAAAAGTATGCTTTAGAAGGTGATGAGGCTCATATTTTAGAACAACTTACGCTAATTGTAAGGTCGCAAGACCCGGATATCATTACTGGATATAATATCGATAATTTTGACTTGCCTAGACTACGTGACCGAACTGAAGAGTTGAGTAAAAAAGGCGGATGGCGCCGTAAGGCAGCATTATTTGGTTGGGGTAGAGTTGAACAATCCGAATCCGAATACAAGCGAACTCGAACTGGATTGATGCCAAAGCGGCAAAGTAACCGTGCTTGGAATGTTGCTGGGCGTAGTGTTGTTGACGCTTGGTGGCAAACTCGTATGACCATTCGACCACAACGAGAAACCTTGTCTTATGTCGCAAAATTGTTGTTTCCAGATGATTCTGAGCGACATAAAATGGACGTTGATGCCTCTAAGATGGACGATGAATGGGCCGCAAGACCAGATGTGGTGATGGAGTATTGTATCCGTGATGCTGAATTACCATTAGATATACTTGAAGAATTACAAGCTATTAGGCGAAAAGAAGCAACTGCAGCAGTCGCTAAAGTCAGTTTTGATACCGCCGCTAACGGCAGTTCCAGCCAATTAGTAGACTCATTGATTATCAGATTGGCAGACCGGGAAAATGTCGCTGTACCATTGACAGGTTCAGCAGAACCCAAAGAAGGTCAAATTACCGGTGGTTACGTTCACGATGTAGACGCAGGCCTCCATCCGTGGATTGCCGTGCTTGATTTCAAGAGTATGTACCCCTCAATTATGATCGGTAGTAACGTCTGTTACACTACCCGAATTGACCCGATACAATCCGACCAACCGGCAGACGGTGAACCTGTACACGTGGCGCCAACTGGTGCTAGATTCCGTCATCAAAGCGTTCGCAAAGGTCTCGTTCCAACATTGCTCGAAAACCTCATGGCTCAACGTGATATTCACAAAGCTGAATTGAAAACCGCCAAACAAACCGAAGACTCAGCAGGAATAATGTTTCATGATTCAATGCAATATGCGGTCAAAATCCTCATGAATACTTTTTACGGAGTATTTGCCAGCGGATTTTATCGTTTCACTCATCGTGACTTAGGTTCATCAATTACTGCTTGGGCTCGGTTTAACATCAAAGACATCATTGCTCAATTAGACGCAGAAGGACATCATGTTGTCTACTCAGATACCGATTCAATATTTGTTCGCTCACCGGTGCCAGAAGGCTCACCGGCGACAATTAAGCCTGAAGAATACGAAGCAGCAGCAAGTGGCGACAAGGCAGCCTTGGCAAAACTGGAAGCATGGAATGATGCTAAACAAAGCATGATTGATTTTGGTCTTGAAATTGCCGAGCGCTACAGTAAAGATTCTGCAATTTTGGAATATGAAAAAGGTCTTTCAGTATTCTTTTCCCACGGTGCTAAAAAGCGTTATGTTGGTCAAGTTGTTTATCCTAATGAGGAGATGTTAATTCGCGGTTATGAGACACAGAGGACCGATTCGTTTGCTTACCTGACTAAGGCAATGAAGCAATTGTTTACCTTTGCTCTAGCAGACCAAGAACAAGAGATTGTCAGTTGTGCGCTTGCGCGGGTAAAGGCGCTGAAAAATAATGAAGTCGATCCAACCGAACTCATCTTGGCAAAGTCTTGTAAGGGCCAAGTCAAGAAAGATGGCAGTGTTGATTTTTCCAAAAATTATGCCAATCCTGACAGTATGGCCCAAGTTAGAGTAGCAAAAGCGCGTATTGCACTTGGCCTAGGCTTTACTTCGGGTATGAAAGTCTCCTATGTAGTAACCGATGCTTCTCGTTCACCAATGGTTGTTGAGCCATGGCTTGAATCAGAAGAAGACGGTGGCATTGGTCAATATGATGGTAACTTCTACGCTGAACGTTTAGCAGCCGCCCTTGGCAGAATTACTGAGGCTTTTGGCTGGAACGCTAAGGAATTAATCGCCGGGAATAAGCAGAGTTCGCTATTTTCCTTTTGAAATCGGACATTTCGTGGAAGCACTTTTCATGGGTGAACACCTCAGTGGTCTTATGAAGACTCATTTTCAGCCTTTGCTGATTGCTCTGGTGATGATGACAGCAAGCCTATCTGGATGTATTCTTGCCGGTGATGATGATAGCGAAGTATCAGTTACTGCAGTTTTTTCCTATTCACCTCAAAGCAACATAAGAACTGGAGACAGTGTTCAACTAGATGGCTCTAGTTCTTTGCCTAGCGACGGTTCACTAACCTACAGTTGGGATTGTGATGGTGACGGCTCGGCTGATAAAACTGGCCAAAAAGTCTCATGCAGTTGGGAAGTTGAAGGTACTTACAGCGTAACTTTGACAGTGGTTTCAGGTTCAAAAAGTAATAGTCAAACCAAAGACATCACCGTATCTGAGGCTCCTGTTGGCTCCCCCACTGCGGAAATAACTCAATACACCGATGAGGAAGATTGCGAATATGACGAAATTGACAATACCCGTGACATCATGTTGTGGATATGCGCAATGGACAAAGACCCTGGTTCTGACAGAGAAATTCAAGATGTCAGAGATGTGCAGTTATCTGCATCAGACAGCGATTCGGGCGGTGACGGCCAATATATCTCCGAATACTCATGGGATTTGGACTTAGAAGTTGATTCAGATGGCGATGGCAACACCGAGAATGATGCTGATTTGTCTGGTGAAAATGTGGAATGGAAAGATGTCGCCCCTGGTGAATACCAAGTCAATCTCTCAGTTACCAATAATGAAGGTGGCATGGATGGTGACAAAATCAAGGTTTATGTTTCGTTTTACGGGCATTGGTCTGATTCTGATTGGCAAATTAGTGGTGCAAATTCTAACGATCCAGAAGAAATCGAGTTTGAAATGCCCGTGTTTTATGATAAAGAACAAGGCAATACAATAAGAAAAGTCGAGATAATACTGTCCTATCCGCAAATTGATGATGATTGTACAGATATAACTCCAGGTGAAGGCAATAACTGTCGAAATAAACTCGATATCTATGCCTATAATGAAGATGAAGATGAGGCCAAGAACACCACTGAAACACCGCTAGACAATCGTGAAGAGGGTGATTGTGATGATGAAAGTGACTGTGTTTTGATGCTACTCTCTTCTTACATGTTTACCGACACTGAATCTACCTATGGTGATGGTGAATGGATAATTGCGATTCATAACGAAAAGGTGAATGACCAAAAAATAGAATCATTCGTAATAATTCTTCATTACAAGTGAACGATTTACCAAATATATTGAGAAAGTCCTTTCAAAGGGTGAGCCGAGGATAAGGTATGCGAAGAACCCGCATTGTTGCGACAATCGGCCCTGCGTCCCAAGATGATGCTATGTTATCGGCCCTGCTTAGCGCAGGAGTAAACGTTTGTCGATTGAATTATTCACATGGTGAGCCGGAGCAAAAAACCGAACTATACACTAGAATTCGAAGCATGGAGCAGGAATTGGGCCGTCCAACTTGTATTCTGGCTGATTTGCCCGGGCCAAAATTGCGGTTGGGCGAATTTGACGGAGTTCATGTTTTGACTATGGGTAATGAGGTTACTCTCCACTGTGGAGTTGCCAATATGGCTGATGCTAGCTCTCACAATTTACCTGTACAATATGATGGCCTGTCCCAAGAATTACAACCTGGCGACCCTGTCTTACTTTCTGACGGATTAATCCGGCTAAGTGTCAAATCAACCACTGGACAACGTTCAGGAACTGTTGTGTGTCGCGTTGAAGACGGCGGGCCAATCAGTTCAAGAAAAGGCATCAATGTTCCCGGAACTCTAGTCGATTTGCCAGCGATTGGTCCTAAGGATGAACTTGCCCTACAACACGCACTAGATGCCGGCGCCGATCTTATTGCCGTATCCTATGTCAGGACTCCAGAAGATATGCAGCCGGCTAAGGATGCTATCAAGGCTAGAGGATTATCAACCTGGTTAGTTGCGAAAATTGAGCATCCAATGGCGCTCCAGCACCTTGACGCTATCTTGGATGTTGCTGACGCAGTAATGGTTGCTAGAGGAGATTTAGGGGTCGAGATTCCGCTTGAAGAAGTACCCATTGCCCAACAAAGAATCATCGACGGTGCCTTAGAGAGAGGTATGCCAGTCATTGTTGCAACACAAATGCTTGAGACTATGACGGTTAATCCTCGTCCAACCAGAGCAGAAGTAAGCGATATATCTACCGCCATAAGACAGGGGGCTACAGGAGTAATGCTTTCTGGTGAAACAGCATCGGGAGATTATCCACTTGAAGCGGTCCAAACGATGGCTAAAATTGCGCTATCTACTGAACAGGGCTTGGATTCTAGCCAACTCAAACCGGAATCAATCACCCGTTTCAAATCGACAAGGGCTGTTGCTCATGCCGGGGTAGAATTGGCTAAAATGGCTAAAGCATCGAGGATTCTTGTTGCTACTCAGCGCGGCAATGCTCCTAGGTTAGTCTCTGCATATCGTCCAGGAATTCCGGTCACTGCTGTTACTAATAGTATCGCAACAGCACGAAAAGTCCAGCTCTTACCCGGAGTAGACAGCATGGTTACCAAAGAATTAGATCGTGGTTCTCTTACCATGCAAGCAGCGTTAACTGGGTTGGTAAATGTTGGAACGGTGCTAGCAAAACAAAAAATTGTCGCCATCTCAGGTTCGCCAAAGGCTATCAGTGGTATGACTAGCACGGCTAGACTGTATCGGGTTTCGGATGATGGAGAAATAATCGGCACAGAATGAAAAATTCTGCACCATACTTGCTCAGTAAGTTGTTTTCAGACCAATAATCCATATTTTATCATGCGTCGCTTTCAAATAGGGGTTGTATCTCGGAAGGGTCGATAAGGAGTTATTATTATGCCATCTCAATGGGAAGACAAGAACAAGCCACACCGTAATATTGTATTCGTAGGTCACGTAGACCACGGAAAGTCGACAACCGTAGGTCGTCTACTTCTGGACACAGGCCACATCGAAGAACACGTAATCGAAAAGAACGAAAAACTCGCAGCTGAATCTGGTAAAGCAGGTTTCGGTCTAGCATATGTTATGGACGGACTGAAAGAAGAGAGAGAGCGTGGAATTACCATTGACGTCGCTCACAAAGAATTTTTCACTCCTAAGTACTACTGGACTGTCATCGACGCTCCAGGTCACCGAGATTTCGTCAAGAATATGATTACTGGTGCATCCCAAGCAGATACTGCAGTTCTACTGTGTGCTGCTAACGATGGTGTCAACGCTCAAACCAAAGAACACGCTTTCCTAGCTAAGGTTCTTGGTGTTAAGGAATTAATTGTCCACGTCAACAAAATGGATATTTCCGGTGTTGACTGGTCAGAAGACAAATACAAGGCTGCATGTAAGGAAGTTTCCGATCTGCTAAAGATGGCAGGATTCGGTAGCCAACTTGAAAACATCCCTATGATCCCAGCATCATCTCTTAAGGGTGACAACGTATACAAAAAGAGTGACAACACTCCATGGTACAATGGACCAACACTGTTCGAAGCTATTGACGCTGCTGCAATGCCATCCAAGCCAGTTGACAAGCCTCTAAGACTGCCAATCCAAGATGTGTACAAGATTTCCGGTATCGGAACTGTACCTGTTGGCAAGATTGAAACTGGTACCCTAAATGTTGGGAAGAATATCATCTTCAACCCATCACAAAAGTCCGGTGAAGTCAAGTCTATTGAAATGCACCACACAATGGTTGACAAGGCAGAACCTGGCGACAACGTTGGATTCAACGTTCGTGGTCTTGCATCTGACGACATCCGCCGTGGTGACGTTGCAGGATACTCCGACAGTCAACCAACATTCGTTAGACACGACGAACATTTCGTTGGACAAATCCAACTTATGGACATCCCTAAGGCTGTTTCAGTAGGATACACTCCAGTATTCCACTCTCACACTGCGCAAGTAGCTGTGAAATTCATGGAACTACTTGAGAAGACTAACAAGTCCGGTAAAGAAGCTAACCCGTCTTTCTTGAAGACTGGTGATGCATGTCTTATCCGTTTCCAACCAACTAAGCCTCTTGCTATCGAGCAAATGGACAAATTCCCAGAACTATCCCGTTTCGCTATCCGTGACATGGGTAAGACAGTTGCTGCTGGTGTCTGTTTGAAGATCGAAAAGAAGTGATTCTGAAAAAGAGAGCATAACTGGTTGGAGGATTAAATTTGGCAGCGGTAACAATTATCAAATTGACTGGTGAAAACCACAAAGATATCGATAGAGTTGCTAGCCAAATTAAAACAATCTGTGATGCAGGTGGAATTTCTCTAAGAGGGCCAATTCCTCTGCCAACAAGAAGGTTAGTCGTACCTGTTAGAAAGGCACCAGATGGTGAAGGTAGTGAAACCTATGACCACTGGGAATTAAGAGTTCACAAGCGTTTGTTAGAGATGGATATCAACTCCGGTAAGGATGAGTCTGCTCTTAGACAAGTAACTAGAATCGAAATACCAGATACTGTAAGTATTGAACTTTCGATGAGAGTAGCTAACTGAGATTAGAGATTTTCTATCTCTGCCACACCTGATTCAATTAACCAATCAGCAGTGTCTTTATCGATAAAGTGGATATCATCTTCTTCAAGTACCAACTCAACACCATCGCCGAGCATTACCGCATCAGGTAATGATTGAATAATCTTAATTCTGACCATTTCTCCTTTTTCAGACTCCTGTTTGTTTTCAATCTTTTCAGGCAACTCTTCAACAAATTCAGTTACTTTGTTAGGTTTGGTTTTGGATGGGGCTAATTCCATCGCAGCCATGTGTTTGTCGTCACTTGATTTACTCGTAGTTGATGGCTCAGTAATCGCACTGGGTTTGTTGACATCATCAGCTAAGTCCGATTTGACATATTCGTCGATATCAGGCCATTCTTCATTGTACATTCGATCTTCTTCATCATATTGAGAATCCTTTACTTCTATTACTGGTTCATTATCTTCGATAACTAATTCCGGTGGCATTTGTCCTGTTAGGCCTTCAGGACTTTCAATGAAGGAATCCAATTGGGTTGTTCCTGGAGAATGTTTTCGCTTGGCTGAAAGACCTTCACCCAAAATTCCTTTTTGCATAGATTCCCAATCAAGAGTCTTTTTAAAGCGATCCATTTGAGTTACAATTCCGTTGTAAAATGCCTTTTCAGCTGGGTCATGCCTTTGCCAATCCATTGGTGGTAAATCTTGACTTGTTCCCATTTGAGCATCAATTCTAAGCGATTGTGTTGCCAAATATTGCATCATAGTAACCAGCCTTTTACGAGACAATTCAGATGCAATACGGCGAATATTAGCCTGCCTTTTTTGTTCATTTTGCAGTCGGAGGCCGGTAATGCCGTTCATGATCATATCCTGAATATTTGAATCAATATCAGCCAGTAGTTTACCAACCATCTCCCAAAAATTTTGACGCGGTAATGGCACCGGCATATGCCTTGATGCTTGTTGCCTTCTAGTGGCAAATAACTCTTCTTCGATATCGCGCGCTTGAGTCGCATCGAGATATCTGCCGTCCGCCATATCCGAGCCTCGAATATGAAAGGACTTGAACATTAATATTGAAACAACTCATCAACTGGTTCATATTCAAAGACCTCACCTCGCTAAGCGAGGTGCTATGAAATGACAAGCGTGTTGGTGTTGAAAAACTCTTCAATACCACATATACGCGTCATAATCCTAACCTTGATGATGGTATTAGCCCCTCTTACTTCCAGCCTCAATGACTCTGCCACTGCATGGGGTAGTGGCCCAGAGAATAATTGGTCAAGGGATATAACTCATGATTTGACAGACAACATGAGTTATGTTAACACCACTTCTTACGATGTTTTCCAAGTGCCTAGCAATCATACCATTACTCAGGCAAGCCTTGGATTATCAGGGTACTGGAATGAGGTCAATTATTCGAATACTAGTTTTGGAACTGGTACTCAAAACCAATGGAATGGGACCAATCACCAAACAGAATCTGATGCCAACACTGGCAATCTAAGGCTGTTGAAAAATAATGTTTCAGATCAAATTAATGACTTTGAAACGGTTTCAAATGTTCCAAGCAACGGTTGGTTGGCCAATGGTAAGAATAGTAGTATCTGGACCATTATTCAAAACAACTCAAATCTAAATTCACAGTCTAATATGCAGTTGCCAAATAGTGGTTATCAAAATACCTCTTTTTTGGGGACTTTTGGTAACGGTGATATTTCATCCAATACCCAAACATGTATCAGAAGTCCAATCATTAATGTCCCAAGAATAATTTCTAATTACTCAATAACGTTTCAACATTGGACTGCTATAGATTCTTCAGATTCTGTTTGGGTCGAATATTTGAGTGAGAATAACGAATGGATCTCTTTACCAAATCCCTCTAA
>QXXX01000030.1:15241-21636 GCA_009887195.1 Candidatus Poseidoniales archaeon
GATTAATAATTGGTCAGGGCAGACAAATAGTTGGGAATTAGTCAATATTAGCCTTGATGGGCTGCTTTCACAAAACCAATCAAGCACTTATTTTCAGTTCTGCTTGCTAACTAGTGATGTGATTTTTCCTCGAGGGGGCTGGTTTATTGACGACTTATTAATTTATAACCAGGGTGATAAAAAGGGCTCATGGTTTCATGGTAACTTTACCGAAGATTATTTGCCAAACGCATTATCAAGTCTCATTTTCCCCGTTAATTTCTCCAATATCCCTTACGTTGATGAGATTGAAATAAATATTAATTGGGATATCCAAGGTTATCTCTATGATTATTTAATGGTAGATTATTCAATTGATAATGGCACAACATGGACATCAATTTCAGGTACTTATGGAATTCCAGGATTGGGCATTACTTACAACGGTAATTTCTTTTATGCTGAATCAAGAGGTTGGATACCAATCTATCTTGGTCTAAATCATAACTTTTCTGCTTCAGGCGGTCTAAATCATACGTTATTGAAATTCACAGTTCACACAAATCTTCAACAAAATCATGGGGGCTCTGTTTCGTCAGGATGGGAAGGCATAGCAATTGACGAAATTGTCTTCCACCATCAGCGGGGTACTAATTTATCCCAAAGCATGCTTTTCAAGGATTTCAATAATCCACCTAACGTTTTTGTTGATTCATCAGATGGTTGGTTGTCAAATGGTTCTACAACACTAAACCAATGGCAATGGACTAATACGATGGGGCTCAATGCCCAAGATTCAATTAGTTATAATTTCAATAATTTCGCTTCCTTGCCATCAGGTTGGTCAATATCAGCTCAAGATTCTAACCAATGGGAATATGGTGAAATTCCTATTAATGCAATTTATGGTCCTGACGCTTGGCATTCAGGCGACTACGGTTTTGGTATTGCCTTAGATGGTAAGTATTCTAATGAAATGCTAACTCACTTATACTCTCCAGAGTATAATCTCCCAGAAAATTCTACCTCAAGGTTGACCTTCAGAAGTTGGGTTTGTACTGAAGCGAATTGGGACGGAGGTGCCGTATCTGCTTCTACAGATGGTGGGATTAATTGGTGGTACCTGCCGGCAAATATTGGTGCTTTCCACGATCAAATTTCAACAGTAAATTCTAATTCACCATTCTTTAATGAGGGCATTTTAGACGGCTCGACAGTTGGTAATAACTGTCGTAACTCTTCTAGGCCATTTGATTTGAAGCAGTATGATGTTTCGAATTTGTCTGGAAATGATATTCGGTTCAAGTATTCCTTTTTCTCTGACCAACTTATTGAATTGGATGGCTGGTACATAGATGATGCAGGAATTGAGATTGATATGTACCAAGAGTCTGGTACTTGGCTCTCACCACCAATTTATGCAGATGAGGAAATTGGTTGGGGGCAATTAGACGGTTTTGTCGACCAACCTGAGGGAACTGCAGTCACGTTTGAGATAATTGATAATTCCACAGGGCAAGTAATTCCAGGATACTCAAACCGTTCACTTCCAATCGATATAAACCTGAATCCACTAGCGATTAATGCAATCAAGGTAAGGGTAAATTTCTCCAGCACCAACCCATATCTGACACCTTCAATCGAACGACTTGAGCACGGTATAAATTCCTACATCGACTGGTATCATGTGAAGAATGGTGTTTATTCAACTGAGAATTATTCTGAATTTTACCTATCAGATGATAATACGATCTTAACTAACTCTGAATCTTCAATCAATATCGCTATCAACCCAATATGTCCGTTATCATCAGCCACAGTAATCACTAATGGCAATAATATTAGTCAATCCTCGCAAACATTTGATCAATTCATTCAACTGTCTGCTGATCTCACAAAGTATCAAGAATCCAATATTCCATCTCTTAGTGATAATCTAACATTATCTATTGATACAACTGGTTCGATACAGCAAGTAGCGTACCAGCCTAATTGTGTGGTATCATCAAAACAAATCAAAGTAGACCTTGGTGATAATATGGGTGAGTTATTCACGCTACCTAACTATGCTTCTAGCCAAAGTATCGCAAGTACAAATTCATTCACTAGTGTATCACTCAACGGTTCAACGATATTGCCAGACAACAACGGCACTTACGTGCTAGATTTGCTTAAAGACCAAACAGTAAATCTTGATTATCAAATATTTACGTTGGATAATAATTTGGTAGACATCGACTCTCAATTGATTAATCTAGACTTGACTATTGATTCATTAATCGAGGGAGAGTTAGCAGTTCCACAATTTGCTGATTTAACTTATGGCATTGGGCTGACCAGTTCAAACCTCAAATCATTCAGTGATTGCCCATCTAAATCCTTTGACAATGGAATGCTTGGCATTAACATGGGTATTGCTAATTGCACGATATCCCTAACCTCAAATACTAACTCAACAATTAACCTAAACAATTTCTTAGCGATTTCCCCCTTAGATCAAATAATCACGAACCTGTCAATTAATCAGCTAAATCAAGCCAAAAATCAGCATTTAGATAGTGGCAATCACGCCCTTCTCGAAATGCCTATTCATGTAAAGAGTGAATTCGGCAAGCTTTCGACTAAGCTTAATTACACTTCATATTTGCACCAAATCGACCGTATTGATAATATTGACACAACTCAATGGCTACCTAATACTGACATGACGTTACAAACCTCACACATACGTTTCGACCCTATCACAATGAGTGAAATCGGTTATGGGTTTGACAAAATAACGCTCGCTGCTTCAGCCGATTCAGCCGGTGCTATTACTGAATTTATTATCGAAGTAACTGATTTGTACTCAGGCCACCAATTCACCATAATTAGTGGGTCTGAAAAAGTTTCAATCAATGATTTAAAATCGAATGTTTCATGTTTGGAAGGGTACTGCTTGATAAATTGGACTATTACCAGTAACTGGCAACTAGATGATATTGATGATGTCAATTGGCTAATTTCCTCTACTGATTTTGACGGTTTAGTGACTGGGCCTACAAGTGTTAAACGACAAACACAATTTAATGAAATTGAAAATGACTTAGAGATATTTGATTTATCGGTGATTGATTCAGACTCAAGAGTGATTAGCGACTGGACCAGTCCAATTTGGCCATATCGATTTAACAGCCAAGAAATATTATCAGTAAGTGGCCAAGTTAGGTTTCAAGGTATTACCGATGGATTGGTAAACTCAGGAGATGGCGAGGTCGCCATAATCCTCACAGCGGTGCCTCCGGCAAATCTATCGGGTGGTATTGATGAGTGGGTTAGTGAACCACCGGTAAATTGGTCACAGTCATGGTTTGTCGAGGTAGGCCAAGATGGTAAATTCACCGTTGACATCAGTACTCCAAGCAAGATTGAAGTGCCAAGTAATACAAATCTCAAACTGCATGCACAGTTATCTCGTTTGGGCCCATTGGATGATATTAGTGCTAATTCATTAGACCAAACCTCACCAAATATTGGTACAAAATTGGTTTTCGATACAGGCAGTCCGCAAATTAAAGCCATCAATATCTACGATCCATCAGGTCTAACTACAGCAGATGGTCATATATGGACCTTAAATCAAGATATACCAATTCAAGTTATCATTGAAGATATTGAAGGTTTAGACACCGAATTGACGGTTTATACTTGGGCAGAATATACTGATGACCTAAATGGTGATGGGTTGATGGATGAGGAAGAATATCGTATCACAACAGTTTCGGTTAACTATGCTTCAACCTCAGCTATGGTGGACATTCCTGCTATTTCCTGGCAAGAAGTCAAAGGTCCCCTGTCCAGTGGCAAGCTTAGCATAGTTCTGCAAATAAGTGACTTAGCAGGCAATACATTAGCCAATGGTGGGGCCTTTGGAGAGTCTACAGATGCAGCAACGATATTGGTTCAAGATCAATTGCAAACGTTACTCGACACCTCAGCTCTATCATTAGACCACTTTGATAATAAATTACTACCAACCTATGAACACACATTCAGTTATTCATTAACAGATTTCAATGGTATTGACTCTTTAGATTCAATTAATCTAGCGCTACTAGGTAGAGAATCACCAGATCAATGCAATATTGATTATTACCCAAGAACCTCATTTACAAATTATGATGAGAATTGTTTTATCTCTCCTCCAATGACTCAAGTAACTAAATTCCAGGGCGTTCAAAAATGGTATGTTGAAGTCAAATTTGCCATTAGTTGGCAAGCCGCACAGACCTTTGCCAAAGATGGTGGTATACCTTCGTTAAAGGCGTTTGATGAGGGACAAGATTTGTTGCTAGGTACGTCTTTACTACGCAGTTTTTCTTGGCAATCAAATACCGAGATAATTGCTAATAAATTGATTTTTACCGACCATACTTTGCCAACAGGCCAGTCAGATAATTATTCAGCATGGGTCAGTCCAAGCGATGAAATTTCTGTATCGACAATGCTGCTACACAATGGTAGTCAGCAAATTATTACCAACTTATCATCATTGAATACTTTGGGTTGCATTATCGAGGGCATCTCAACACAATCTATTACCGCAGAATTTTACAATGGGTTTTTGCAATGTAATATTACGTTGCCATCCAGTAGTTCAACACTAGTTTATGATGTGCAAATATGGGTGTTATCTGATGACGGACAGTTTAATTCAACCATAAATGGCACAATCAAAGTTGACAAAGCGCGCCCAATACTAAATTTGGCATTAGGTGATTTACTCCGCCTGGATTCTGACAAATTAGATGATGTGAGGTTTAGTGCTGAAGTCTACGAAACAACTGAACTGATTAATCCGGAATTAATCGTTTACTGGGATTTAGTACGCGATGGTCAACAACTGAACCAAGAATCGTTTACTTCCTCTCTAAGCTTGCAAAGTGTTGCAGATTCACTGTACAAATTTGATGGCATAGTGAACCTAAACCAAACTGGTGAGTTTAACCTCAGTGAAGGTGATGAGTTGGTTATTTGGCTGACTATGTCAGATAATTCAGGTAAACCTTTGATGGGCTTTGCTACGATTGAAGAACCGTTAATTCCTAAGTTGACATGGATTGATTTTGAACCAGTGATTAACCTTGTTGAACTGCGAACTGATAATCCGGTTAATGGTGAGACGCTATTGGTAACCACAAGGTTGGTCAATACTGGATTAGAGCAAGGTCAAGTAACGGTGCAAATATCTGACATTAATGGTAAATTACTGGCGTCAAAGGACGTGGTTATTGACGGAGGTGCTTACAAATTAATCGATTGGGAAATTGAAGCGTGGACGGTAGGCGATATTCAATTAATTGTTAGTTTACCTAATTATTCCCAAGCAGTGTTGTTGGAGATTGAAGGTGTTGAAGATTTTCAGTCTTCCCAAAGAGATTTGATGGGCACCATTGGTCTATTGACTATTTTTGTTGTGGTCATAGTCGGTGGCTTTGGTTATACGTATCTGCAGAGAGCTAAAGATTTAGAACAGTACACTAAAATCCATATCGATCAAATACGTAATCAGAAGCGCTTAGATCGAGAAAATCTAGAGCAAAACCAGTCCGGCTCTGAAGAGGAATAATCAAGAATGAAATGTCCCACGGCTGTAACATAAGCCGGGGTTCCCGAGCGGTCAAAGGGGGTGGACTCAAGATCCTCTGCGTAATGCTTCGCAGGTTCGAATCCTGCCCCCGGCACTATTTTCCTGTACTCATAGCTTGAATCTTACTTGCCCACCGAGTCAATACAGTAGTGTAAACACCCAAATGAAGTTTATTAATCCCGCAAGGTTTAATTATTAACTAGAATTGAAAATAATATGGCTTGTGAATGTTGTAACTGTAATCCATGTGGCGTTAGCTGCACATGTGATGGATGTTGTTAGATAGATAAATAAAAACTCGTTAGAGATAAACCTCTCTAGTATGTCAATCATCATCGAGAGAATGAAATGATTATTCACTCTCAATTGTTCGTAGAGACATGGGAAAGAGTGTTTTTGTCAAGTTCGTGTCAGAACCGAGGAATGATTCATTGAAGTCGATAATAGGAATTGCTTGTGCTGCACAAGCGATTAATGATGGACATGAAGTTAGTGTATTTTTTGCAGGTTCTGGAACAAGATTGCTTAGTAAAGAATACATTGAGGAATTAAACCGGGAAATGGGACCAGATTCGACAATGGTTTCAGATATGTTAAACAAAATCTTTGACAATGCCGTACTGTATTGCTCATTTGCTTCAGTAAAGGCAACTCTTGGACACAGTGAAGGTGATGGTGCGTTAAACATAGCTGATGACAAAATCACCTGGAGTGGCCCGCCTGGAGTGATCAAACTTGCTACGAATTCCGATGTTCAACTAACATACTGATTCGTTTCCATGGGTAG
>QXXX01000031.1 GCA_009887195.1 Candidatus Poseidoniales archaeon
TCATTGAGGCTAGTCAATGGAGCAATAAACATAATTGAAATTAGAAGTATAGCCAAGCAGCGTTGCTTAAACATGACTATCCCATATCGTTCTATTACTTGAGAGAGTCGATTTGTTGAACATTTTACTTATTTTTGGGAATTTAACCATTCATGGCCGTAATAATTCCACTGTTCCATTGACCAGCCGTCGGGGAGCCCTGCTTCTGGTAATTTTGGCCCTTCGAGTAATTCATCGATAGATAGGTCTCCGTTGTCAACCGATGTAGGAGCGACCTGCAATGCCTGCTCAAAGACAAAGCCAGGAGGAGGGGAGGCTGGTTTTCTATGAGTAGATTCTAAATTACTCTCACTGTCAAATGCATCATCCAATTCATCTCGTTGCCAGTCTTTAGCCTTTGAAGAATTTTCACGACGTCTTGCAACGAGAACCAACAACAGAATCAGGATTAGCACCAAACCCACTTGTGCGATTGGGCTGGCTTCCTCACCTGCTAACAGAGCACCGGCTTCTTGGACAATATTCCGATCTGCAGCGCCAACATTAATGATTAATATTGCTGAGCCAGGTTTTTCTGGATTTTCATCCCAGGCAATAGCTTTAACGCTAACTTTACCTTCTTTCTTGAACATATGTTCAACCCTAGCCCCAGTTAGGTCTGCATCGTTATCTTTGACACCATCCCCGTTACTATCAAAAGAGATGTCTAAATCCCAAACGTAATTTAAGTCGGCTATGTCATTGAGTGAATCAATAGTGGTTCTAGCATCCAAAACACACTCCTCATAGGCACGACAGTTAACATTTTTAACTCTGACAATCGGTGGAATATTAACCACTTCAACAACTACAACTTCGCTTGTTGTCGCACTGTCATCATCGGTTACATGGTAAACCACTGTGTGGGAACCACTTCTATTCCAAGCATAATTTAGCTCATCACCAACAATGTCACAGTCATCACTTGCTCCACCAACCCCATCACTGTCAATGCCAGGGTCAATGTCCCAGCACTTGACTAACGATGGGATGTCACTTGGTGTATCTGTAGAGTTGCCGGTTATGGTAATTGATTGGCCCTCAGCAATTGGCAGTATGCTATTGAGTGGTTGAACTACTGGAGGTACATTTCTAATGTTGACCCAGCGTTCATTAGTGGTGCTTTTAGCACCATCATCATCTGTTACATCCAAGCGAATAGTGTGGAGGCCAGAGGTGGTCCAACTCATGTCAAATTGAGTGACTCTGCCGGTTAGGAAATAAATCAAGGAACTCTGTTGGTCATCAGGCCACCAAGTATGAGCTAATTGGTCGATATCATCGACAGAATCCTCGGCTTGGCCTTTGATAGTGACGAGTTGGTCCTCATCTAATTGCCATATTTGCTGTTCATCAGAGGCGATTATACCTGCTCGGTCGTATAGGTTGATTATCGTACTATAAGGTGCTATGTTAGTGAATAGAATGTCGATAGTTGCTTCGGTTTGCGCACTATCGTCGTCAACGCCGACTGCTTTGAATGAATGATATCCTTCTGTGGCGGCAGTAGTTGTACAAGTTTTGGTGTAGTAGCCTTCCATACACTGAGCATCGGGCCAGAATACATCAACAACTCCTGGGAATGGGTCTTCTGAATCTGAATCATTAGAAAATGCGTAAAGGGTGATTGGGTGTTCAACCCTTGCCTCATTTCTCATGCTTCTAATTTCCAATTTCGGAGCACGATTACTGATGTTGGCATACAGGATTCCCTCAACCTCATCACGTTCTTCATCAACCACAGTAACAGAGATTGGATAGTTGCCATCATCAGTCCAAGTCCAATTGGTCTGGCAACTTTGGGAAATTACCTTCATGTAAGCCCATGAACGTGAACCATCATCATAAGGGATCTCAAAGATACATGAAACACTGCCACCATCATCGTCATAACTCCCACTGGCATTGATGAACACTTCTTCTAAGGTTAAGGAGTCTTCATTGTTCAGTACCGGTGTTGGCAGACGGCCAACAAATAGGCTAATTATCGCATAATCATTGTCGGGGTTGGCATCAGCAGAATTAATTTCATCGGGGTCTGATTCCCAAGCGATTGGTACTTGTCCAACAGGCTGATTGTCAGGTACACTCCAGGTGAAGTTAGTTTTGTAAATCTCATAGGTTGAAAGTGAAGGTACTGGCAGATTGAAATCGTTACCTGATGGTGGATAAATTCTCAAATCAGTCGGTAAACTAGCCGATATACCATTATTTTGAATTGCCACTTCGATAATTAGTTGGTCACCTGGTAAGACGTTATACCCTGACAAGGTATTGAGTTCTTTTTCAACGCCGTCTCGACTTCTAGTAATCACTGCACGTTCAGCGTCGGCGAATAAATCTAACACCACAAGGTTGTCATCAAGAGTTATGGTTTTGGTGCCGACCAGATTGCTTCCATCAGTTGTTCTAGCAACCAAACCGTGACTTGCCCAGTCAATGGAAGTGGTTGATCCGTCCTCGGCATTGCCGATATTCATAGTCGTCCAAGCGCTACCGTTAGCAGCAGTAGTTAGTGCTTGAATCTCTCCAGTTGCTTCATTACGGATTTCTAAGGCAACACCGGCGGGATTAGACTGGCAGCCACTGGCAGAAGTGGCATTGACCCACAAATCAATAGTCGTATCCAAAGCAGTCACGTCGTTTACTGTTGAGATTTGTAAACAATCATCCCTAACTCCGGGATTATTGTAGATGTTAACTCCTGAGGAGTCTTTTGGAATATACTCTTTCAATCTAAAATCAATAGTCAACCCAACATCATCATCAGAATGCTTCCAAGCAAAATTTCGGGCTGCTGGACAATACCATGAATATCCTTCTTCATCTCCAGCAGAGTTGAATGAGGTGATTTCATACGAATCATCACAGCCACCATAATTGATTGTCTGGCCGTATTGATTGATTGGTTTGCCGACAGTAGTCACCTCATATGTGGTACTGTTAGTGTCGGAAGATGGCGGCGGGAATGGCGTGATATAATCACTAGACCCCGACCATTGCGAGCCAGAAGTCACTGTAGTTGTCCATCGTTCGCCAGACCGCAGAGGAAAGTCATAGTTCTCACTTGGTGGGGAATATGTGCTGGAAATCGTGATATCACCAACTGTTTGTTTGAGGAAACTAATCCCACTGGGAGTGAATTCAATAAACAAATCTAAGTCATTACGCAATGATGCTAAATCACTGACTCGCAGGACCTCAGTTTGAGTAAATACAATTTCTGCAGTACCGGTAAAACTGTCAAGAGAAACTCCAGATTTATCAAAATTGGCAGAGGTTCTCACAGTGTAAACCAAGGTCGGTACGCCGCCAACATTTTCTTCAGTAATCGATAACACTTCGGTAATTGAATCACCATAGATTTCCCCGACCGTTGCCGATACCCCCGAGTCGACAACAAGTTGAGTGGGATCAAAAGTCCCAGCATATTTCCACTTGTCGCCAACACGCCATACAGGTACATCGACTGCACTATTTGTTGACTTGCTAGACTGGAATATTTCGTTGTCTAATTCAAGAGTTTCATTGGGGGCTTCATAGGTCAAGGTGGTTGAAATAAGCATTATTAGGACCAATGCGGCTGCTTTGAAACCTTGCCCATTTGAGCCCCGCATGGGTAAACCACGCTGCACATAGGAAATGAACGCTTCTCCTGCCAAGGGGCGGAAGGTTCAGTTGTTTCACAGCAAGTCGGCTAATTCGTCTTTGATGATTTCTACAGCTTCTAGAATCTCATCTTTGTGACGGGCACCAGTAATTACCATTTTTCCGCTACCGAAGATCAAGCATACAACCTTCGGATAGTCAAGTCGGTAGATTAGACCTGGGAATTGTTCTGGCTCATATTCTACTTTGTCGAACGGCAAGTGGAATGTTAAGTTGTTTAGATTCAACTTTCTTGGTACTCCTGCTTGAGGTTCGCCGGTGAACTTGTCATTCCCGTCATAATCTTCAGGATAATGAAGAGCGTAGGTTGCGACCATGTTTTGGACTTCAATCTCGACATCCTTTACATCCCATGTTGAGATTCCAGCACCTCTAAGGTCGGAAATCATTCTTTCGATACCAGTGTGGATATTATCTTCATTTTTACCACCAGTGCACACTGCACGGCCGGAGCGGAACATTAGGATGGCTAGTTTTGGATCTGTGACACGGTAAACAACACCAGGGAATTGTTCAGGTTCATATTCACAATTTAATTGAATTGCGATGTCTGGAAGATCAAGTTCTTCAGCGACCCTTGTGCTTGCTACTACATTTACTACTGTTAGACGTTCTTCATCGGTTGTCATGCTCGAAGCGACTTATAAGTGGTATATAAATGGCCGCTTTTCCCTTTGGGCGTTTGGAACTCCGCAGCATCACGCTTTTGTCCAAAATGGGGCGTTTTGAGAGTTATCGATTGATAAACCGGAACTTCCTAAACGAGAAATCAATGTTCTTCCTCCAGCAAGCTCAATAGCATCGCTAGTTTCTTTGGGTTTTTTGGTCAATGCGACCATACAACCGCCACCTCCTGCACCAGTCAATTTTGCTCCCAAGGAACTGGGTGAGGCTGCTTTGATCAAGTTGTCTAATTCAGGACTAGATACACCGATGCTGCTCAACATCAGTTGATTCTCAGTCATCGTTCGGCCAACTTTGGCAAAATCTCCGTCTTTCAAAGCTTGTATGCCTCTTCTGGCGATTTGGCCAATTGTATCGATTTCTTTCATGCGTGACGGGTCTTGCAGTAACATATCGGCAACTTTAGCAACTTGTTTTCCTGTTGGAGCATGAATACCAGTGTTGCCAATAACTAGGAAAATATCCTCAGAGTTACTAGGTGGTGTCATTTCATGAATGTACCACTGTCTAGTTGCATCTGTCATTGCTAAAGTTCGCTGGTAGAGGTAATCAACACCTTGTTCAATCACATCTGAAATTATTATCATTCCACCATGTGAGCAGGTAGAAGAATCCATCGGTGAGGCTCTACCATGTTGTGCTGCGGCTTCAACACCGTGTGCCAAGATAGCGCACTCATCGTAATCAACTGAATCCTCATCGGTAATGTGATGAATATTTTGCTGTGATTGTGAGGGGAAAAATCCAACTGAGTTGTCATACGGTTCAGTATTGGTGATTGTAGAGCCAAAACCCTCCAACCAGTATTGTTGCTGTGTCTTTCCACTTTTGCTGACAAAGCGGCCTCTAGCCATGCGGAGCGCAGCAGCAGTGGCCACCGATAATGCAGCGGAAGAACCTAAGCCTGATGCTCTTGGAATATTGCCCTTGATGTGAATTGATAATGGTGGTGCACCAAATTGTTCAGGCCATAACTTTTCTATTAGTCCTTTAATGTGTGGATTCCTGTTCATGTTCAGGCTGCTGCCATCCAGTAACCAGAGATTATTTGGCGACGGTTGAATCTTGATAGATATGCGTTGATCAATAGCTACCGCAACTGCGGGATGCCCGTACACTACCGCATGTTCACCAAATAGGATACATTTTCCTGGAGCGCTGGCGGTGACAAATTCCATTAAAAACGCCTCTTGTTGAATGCTTGTAGATATTGCTTATGTTATTGTTTTATGCATGATTCTAGACGGTGACTTCAATAGATGTCCCATTATCCGATAGATAGTACAGGATAGTCGATAACATGGAACACCCACTCACGATGAATTATGGACCAATTCCAGGCTGGGCTATTCTCGGGGTTATTGGTTTAGTTTCAATCACCTTTTTTGGCTATCAAGTTGCCAAGGCAACTAGGCTTGTCATGATTGGAAAACCGGACAATCGGTTTGATAATTGGCCTGCTAGAATCAAAGAGGTCGCCACTGGTTGGCTTGGTCAAAAAAAGGTACTTGAAGACAAAGTTGCTGGTGGTATTCACGTTCTAATGTTCTGGGGCTTCCTAATGCTTTCTTCTGATATGCTAGACCTTGCTACAGCAAATTGGTTTTCTCATAATGTACTGCCTGAATTATTACGCGGTCCATGGAATTTAATGGTAGAAACCGGTTATACAATAGCGTTAATTGGTTGTATGGCGGCATTAACCCGAAGAGTAGTATTTACTCCTGAAAAACTCAAGGGCAAATCTCAAGTTGAAGGCAATGCAATTCTGCTACTCATCATGACAATAACGGTCACTTCATTTTTCGTTGAAGCCGGTGAAGCAGGAGTCTCTTCAACCTACGAGCCAATCGGCGCATGGGTCGCTGATACATTTGACCCTTCGACAAACTTGGTAGTTGGTTCGTACTGGGCACACATGTTAGCCATTGCGACATTCATGTTCTTGATACCACTCTCAAAGCACATGCATTTGGTCATGGCTTTTCCTAATGTATTCTTCCACGACATGCGACCTATGGCGACAATGGAGCCATTGCAAACCAACGATGAGGGTAAGGCTGTCCTCTTGGATGAATTAGATTTAGAGTCGTTTGGAACAGCAAATTACACTGATTTAACTTGGCGTAACCTAATCGATGGATGGGCTTGTACTTCATGTGCTCGTTGTCAAGATGTGTGTCCTGCTTATGCTTCTGGAAAGGCACTTAATCCAATGGAAATAATCCATGATGTCCGACACTATGCTAATGATAATTACACTACGTTGATGGCAGGGGAAACTCCAGAAGAAGATATTATCGCACGTTTCGGTGAAGATGCAATTTGGGCTTGCACAACTTGTCATGCTTGTGTAGAAGCCTGTCCAATTTACATTGACCACGTGCCCAAATTGACTGACGCACGACGCCACTTGATGATGGAGAGAATGGAGTTTGATGAAAAAGTCGAACCAACTATCATGCCACTAATGGCAACAATCGAAAACCTTGAATCCGATTCAAACCCATACGGCTTACCATCACATGAAAGAGGTGATTGGGCTGCAGATCTTGATGTTAAAGTCGCCGAACCTGCAGAATATATCTACTTTGCAGGATGTGCAGCGTCCTTTGATGAACGTAACAAGAAGGTGGCCAGAGATACCATTAGTATCATGAAAGAAGCAGGCTTAGATGTTGGTATTTTAGGGATGCAAGAAGGTTGTACTGGTGATGCTGCCCGTCGAGCAGGTAACGAATATTTGTTCCAAATGCTAGCCGAAACAAATTTGGCCACATTCGAAGAAATCGGAGTCAAGAAAATAGTAGCATCTTGTCCACACTGTTTCCATACATTGGGCAAGGAATACAAAGACTATGGTGGCGAAGACATCGAGGTTATGCATCACTCCCAACTAATCAACCATTTACAAATTGAAGGTAAGTTGCCTGAACCTAAGCACGACGGTTCGGTTACCTATCACGACCCTTGTTATTTGGGCCGTATTGGTGGCGAGTTAGATGCACCAAGAAACGCTATTGGCGGTGTTGATATTGAAACCGAAAGAACCGGTAAATCGTCATTTTGTTGTGGTGCTGGTGGTGCTCAGATGTGGATGGAAGAGCATGTTGATGAAGGCTATGATCGAGTCAACGTAATTCGCTCTAAGGAACTGGCAGAAACAGGAGCAGATACGGTTGCTGTTGGCTGTCCGTTCTGCTCGACTATGGTTACCGACGGCTTATCTGCGATAGGCTCACAAATGGAAGTCAAAGACATTGCTGAGATTGTTTGGGAACAAATCAAAGCCAACGATGCGGCCATTGAAGCAAAGAAAACCGACATACCAGAAACGGCTGAAGCATGATTGACATGCGTCTATTAGTTGTTGACCTACTGGCTGAACGGCAATCATTCGGCAAAGAAGGTGTTAGAGAAATAGTCTCACACTTTGACAATCCAGAGATATTTTTGTGGGCACCTCATACCAAACAAAGAACCGATTATGGCTTTGGTACGGTAATAGAGGAACCAGTCGAATGTGATTTTATTGTGGTTACTGGTTCGAGAAGTAATGTCAGCGACTGGCAACCATGGATGGATGAAGTTGCTGATTTGATAACAAGTGCAGAAGTTCCAATAATTGGTATTTGTTTTGGCCACCAAATTATTGCTGCTGCATTTGGCGGTAAAGTAATGCGAGCTAAAGAGGGCAGTCATTTCGTATCATCAGTGACTTACCTTGACGGTAAACAGGTAAATGCAGTATTTACTCATCAAGACCACGTTATTGATGCAGGAGAACTAGAAGTAATAGCCTCAGCAGAACATTGTCCAATTGCGGCTTGTGTTCACCCCACACGGCCAATCACCACAGTTCAGTATCATCCTGAAGCAACACCAAGAATTATCCTTGAGGCCATAAAGTCAGGCGATATGACTAGGCAGGAAGCTGAGGTTTTTGATATGTCAAAACCGTTAATCAATGTGAGCGATTCACTCCTCGTTTGAAGAATTAAACGATAATAAATCCCGCTCGAAAGAGTATAGGCAAATTATCAATCCAGCAAAAAGTGCGTATTCTGCATACGCTGCCACATCAACTGCATACTGGATTCTATCAAGAGTGAACATAGTATCATCCTCTAGGCCGAAGGAATCTAAATCTCTAATCGCTCTAACAATGGCCTGTGACATGACAATGTAAGAGATGAATGAAACTAGAATGCCAATAACTCTCAATCGACGTCCAGATTTGTCAGCATTAGGTAATGCTAAATGGGCAAGTATCGCCCATAAGATTCCAACCTGAAATACTAATGATGCTGTTAGTACATGTAATTCTATGTGGTCGTACATGTCAGCAAATGACATTACAAACAGATTTGCCCCAGTAAAAAGTCCTGATAACATTGCAGCAAACAATAGCTTTGGGCGTCCAATGTCGCGCATTTTATGCCACATGCGATAAGCAAAAATCATCTGAAATAAGCCACTTAACGCCAAACCAATAGTAAATACCCAACGTTCAACACCCGGATAATCAGCCTCAGAAATAAAGAATGGAAAGTCCCGGGAATTGCCATTAAGCAAGTGGATAACCATGGCTAATGGGGCAATTGTGGCCGGCAATAACCAACTTATGCGAACACTGAATTCATCACTGATGTAGGTGTTGCCAATTTTATACCCTTGACTCATGTCTCTCATAGGCACACTAAGCCGTCCCAAAGCCATCGTATCTATAACCTTCAAGTGTGAGAGCCAACACCGGCAGTTGTTTCCAATGGCTCTAAGGGTGCATGATACTAGACGCAGAGAGAAGGTTGCCTTCTCGACAATGCATCCAGGTAAAGTATCGATGTATGTCTGTGGGGTAACCGTTTACGATAGTTGTCACTTAGGCCACGCAAGATGTTATCTTGCGTTTGACTTGATTCACCGCTGGCTAGAGGCTTCTGGTTTTGATGTTCATTATGTGCAAAATTTCACCGATATTGATGATAAAATAATCACTCGAGCCAATGAGATTGGCGGTGATTGGCGGAAATTAGTTGACGATAATATCGCTGGATACTACGAAGATATGGATGCCCTCAACATTTTGCGTGCCGATGATTATCCTAGATGTACAGATTATGTTGATGATATGATTCGAATCACTCAAGACCTTATCGACAAAGAAAATGCCTATGTAGCCGATGATGGAGTTTATTTCCATGTCGATTCAGCACCGGAAAAGTATGGTGTATTGACAGGTCAAAACATCGACGCAGTACGTTCAGGAGCGGGTGGAAGAGTCCAAGGAACTGGTTCGTCAAAACGAGATCACAAAGATTTCGCATTGTGGAAAGCAGCCAAACCTGGAGAGCCGACTTGGGACTCTCCATGGGGTCCAGGCAGGCCCGGTTGGCACATCGAATGTACCGCAATGTCCATGGATTACTTTGGTGAACAATTCGATATTCACGGTGGCGGGCATGACTTGAGGTTCCCTCATCATGAAGCAGAGATTTTCCAAGGTGAATGTCATACTGGCTGTTCTCCAGTTGTCCATCATTGGCTGCATAATGGATTTGTCAATATTGATGGAGAGAAGATGAGTAAATCACTTGGTAACTTTTGGACCATCAAAGACATTCTTCAACAAGTTGATGCAATGGTGCTAAGGTTTGCGTTAATCAATGCCCACTACCGGTCACCAATCGACATGAATGAGGTTCTGCTCAAAGATGCAGAACGAAATTACAACAGAGTGCTTGAATGTTATATTACTGCCTTGAAAGGCATGGTTACCGAATCACCAGTGACATTACCGCACCCAGATATCACTTCCAAACAGACTCTGATAAAATCACTAGCAATGCTTGAGAAAATGGGCGAAGGTTTCGCCATGGCAATGGATGATGATTTCAACTCCAGAAATGCCGTCGCTAAAGTTCTTGGAGCAGTCCGTGAGATTTCCAAAACTTTGGCTAGTGGACTTGATGAAGCAGATAAGGATGCTTTTTCGCATTACGCTGTTGATTGGCTGGAAGAAACCGCTGGTAAAGTGTTGGGGATTTTACCTACTCGTGAATTTGCTTTGCTAGAGCCTGAAGAAGACCCTCGCAGGGCAGAAATAGCGCCTCGTGTAGAAGAACTGTTAGTCAAAAGAGCAGAAGCTAGAGCCAACAAAGATTGGCCTACAGCCGATTTAATCCGTGATGAATTGAAGTCAATGGGTGTAGTAGTAACCGATTCTGCTGACGGCCCGGTTTGGGACTTAGAATAATTGATTATTTTAACAGCAGGCAATATTGCCACTTTGCTAATTGATCAACTTTATTTCTTCTTACCAGGCGGTTTAAGATCAGGTAATACCGGGACGAATTGTTTAGGTTCGTGCTCTTCCATTACGTTGAGGAATTCATCAAGACTGATTACTCCATCTCCATTAGCATCAAAGGTTTCTAGCATTGCGTCAATATCTGAAACTTTGACAGAATCTTTGAGTAGCGTGTTAACCGCAGTTCTAATCTCTCTCCTTGAGACATAGCCATCGTCGGTTTGGTCAATCGCGGTAAATAGTCTAACAGCTGATAATCCAGACGACTTCATGGCACTAGCAACTTTATCCTTGATATCAATGGATTTTGCATCACTAGACTCATTCTCAGTTTCTTCAGTTTCTAGCATGGCGGTTTCATTGAGTTCATCATCATCCCATATCTTGTCAACAACTGAATTCTGCGAGGTTAATAGCTCATCATCATCACTAGTTTTACTGATTACATATAATCCGAACATTAGCGCAACTACGATAATTAGTAAAATCAATTTCAATTGATTCTTAGTGCCTTCATCAGCCTCGGCGTCATCGGCAAAATCATCTTCAGGTAAGTCGGTAAACATGTCATCCTGATCATCGGTATTATTCTCATCAGTAGGGCCAGGCAAGGTGGTAGTGTCACCAGTGTTATCGGTGCTGCCGCTATTATCGCCAGTGTTGTCATTATTGTTATCGGTATTACCACCGTTGTTATTGCCGGAATTATCATCACCAGGTAATACAACATTGACGTTTGTTCTATCGCCATTTACCATCTCAACGGTGTAATAGTCATCATATAGTTTGGTCATGTCAATGTGGTAATTGGCATGAGTAGACCGGTTAATTACGTCAAAATAACGTGCATCACCAGAAGTAAAAATTGGATCTAGTGTCATATTCTTCAAGTGAGAAACATCGTCACGGTAATCACCGTCAAAAGTTGAATTTAGCCAAGCATTGATTTCACTATCAGTCATATCACTGAATTCATTCCAGTTTTCTTTCATGTCATTAAATTCGTGGCGCATTGCCATTGCGAGTCCCGCTTCGATTTCCGCAAAGGTTTGACTGCCATCAACTTCAGTCATTGATGTTACATCAACCGCTTTTTGAAAATCATGGCCATTGACGTATTCCCAGTCATCACCTTGTAATTGCTGCATCAAATCGATGTCGCCAAATACCGCTTTACCTTGCACAACAGTTAGTGCAACATCCGCATCAATTGCCTCGATTAAGTTACGATATGGGTCTTCATGGAAGGTGTCTATCACGACTAAATCAGCAAATAAGTCTGCTTTAACTCGACCAACGAAAGGCGTCCACCCTGTAGCATCAGCCGGGTTTGAGGTGACCATTTCTACCAGCTCATAGTTGCTGAAGTGTCCGTTCATGTTGTTACTATTCCACAGGTCAGCGACCTTCAGTTCATGGAAGTTGTTTTTTGAACCACTAGGTCCCCAATCAGGCGAGATGGAGATGCTAACTCCTGCTTGGTCAGCAGCGACCACATCAGTAGTGTCGCCGTACAAGAGAAGATTAGATAGTGGCGACCAAACCAGTTCAGAGCCAACGCTGGCCATCTTACTAAACTGTGAGGAATCAAGCGCAGTGCCGTGGATGACAACGGTTTCATCCATGATCAAACCCTTATCCCAAAGCGCATCGAATTCTGCTTTGCTGGATGAATCGACACCTTCTGCAAGATGAACAAACCAAGCATTGAGGGTGCCAGATTCACTTTGGCTGATTAGGTGGCTACCAGTATAATCACTATCAGCAGCACCGCAAACAGCACATGTTGAGATTCCGTCTTGACCGAAGTTGTATAATTCAACATTTCGTGAAAGTATGCTGTCCCATGCTTGAGTACCAGAACTTGGTGAGCCTTGCATTGCTGTTACGCCACCTGAAACCGCTTGGACTTCAGCGTACTTCATCTGTTCACTTGCCATGTCCCAGCGGTAATTAGATTGGATATTGGTCTTCATCCAAGTGATACTTGGACCATAATCCCAATTATTACCCCATTGGTACCTGTTGGTGTAACCGCCTTCTTCGGATTGTTGTGCATCACTCAGATGCACATCAAAGTCCCAAAGCGGGATGTGGTTGTAATGTACGTGATTATGTAAATCAATTAGACCAGGATAGATTGTCCCATCAGTATTGACAATTGGTACATCAGAGAAATCTACTCCTGCCGGTGGGTTTGCATTTGACGCCCAAACACCAGTGATTTTGCCATCTCGAATCATCACATTACCGTCATTGATGACGTTAGTTTCGCCGTCCATAGTAACGACTCGTCCTTTGAGTAAGAATGCTCTAGAGGAATCAGTATTGCTTAATTTGTAACACTTGACGATGTTATCAGGTACAGTATAGTCACCAGAAAAGTCAGCAGCTCTGCCCGGAGTCGGGTCATCTTTAGTCAGTACGCCATTTTCTTCAATATATGACTGACCATAACTAGAGTCTCCAGCCGGGAATGACATACTATCTACAATAGTTGAGGAAGTATCGCTAATGGATACAGTCTCGCCGTCAAAATAGCTTAGGTCAAGGTCAGAGTCAGCACGGAATACAACGATTCGCGCATCAGCATTTAGCATTGTATCGTAAGCCAACTGACACGGAGGACTACCGCTAGTAGTTGACAAAATCCAGCTGGAGATATCTTCTGCCGAATCTCCAGAGTTCCAAATTTCAATGAATTGGTCGCTATATTTGCCATAATCTTGGTCGCCGTTCCAATCTACTGCCCCGTAAAGGTTAGTACTATTTTCGTTAGAAACTAGATTATTTGGACTGATAAATAATTCCGAAATAACGATGTCAGCAGCCCGACCAGAAGCATTACTTTCACTGTTTTCTTCAAGGTTGTCAGTAGCATAAGTCCAAGGGCTTAGAACCATGAGCAGAAGGATTGTAGAGGCAATGAGCATCCGTCGCATGTGTTGACCTTACAGACCAAGGACATTAACTCAGCGGTCAAGTGTTAGCGACGATTATATCATAGACCCCTTCAAAATGGAAATGCCATGGCTACTGTAGAACTTAGTGAACCAGTCTTTGCTGAAACTATCGACAACAATGAAATTGTAATACTAGATTTTTGGGCTGAATGGTGCGGTCCATGCAAAGCCTACGGGCCAGTCTATGAGCGAGTTTCAGAAGAATTCCCCAACGTTTTATTCGCCAAAATAAATACCGAGGAACAACCAGAACTTGGCCGTATGTTCAATATTAGATCGATTCCAACAACTATTGCTTTCAAACAACAAATTGGCGTTTTCATGCAGCCCGGTGCACTACCAGAAGATGCGCTTCGTGATTTGGTTAAGATGCTGGAGACTCTTGACATGGACGAAGTTAGGGAAGAGATGAAAAAGATCAATGATGCAGACTCAGAGTGAGTACAACTCATGCGATGATTTCAATAATACCAGCCATAGGGTTGTACATGGACTGGAAGCCTTGGCTGATGATGACCTTGATGGTTAGTCTTAGTTTATCGGGGTGTTTTGGTGAAAATTCCGAAGACACGGTTATGGTTGGGGATGGTGAATACTATCTTGAGCCATGGAATAGAGCCGAAATGCAATATGATAATTCAGATGTATTTAGCAGAGTAAGTGTTAACGGGACTTACAATATTTCAAGCCCAGAGTCAGTGTATGTGGCTGTCCCTTCAATAACCGCTGCTGACGGTGGTGCAGGACTCACCGGCGGGGCTGAAGTTCATCTTGGCCTGTGGTTGCCTGAAATTGATGGTTGCGATTACACTGCAGCTAATGTTTCTGATGAGTGTCGAGTCCCGGTTATTGCCGATGTCGGTCCCTACTATGATGACGGTGATGTTTCAGCCACTACTCCAGCAGACCGTTTGGGTCGCTTTCTAATCGAAAATTATGTTCCCCATGGTTATGGAGTTGCGCAAGTCTCAGTATTTGGTACCGGTAATTCTAACCATTGCATGGACTTAATGGGTACTGACGAGCAACGCGGTATCGATGCAGCAGTTACTTGGTTAGGGGAAGCCGGTTGGTCAAACGGTAAAGTTGGCTTAATTGGTAAATCATACGATGGCTCAACTCCATGGCAAGCTGCGACTTTTGGTAATCCATATTTAGCGACAATTGTGCCGATGTCTGGATTGATTGGTGTTCACGAATTAATGTGGCGTAATGGAAGTATGGAGGCTAGAGGTGCAATAATGCATAATGGCGTTTATGGTACATTTGGCGTCGATGGTGATACGGGAGATGCTGAAAATTTCTGTGAAGGTTATATCGAAGGCTACATCAATGGCCCTGCAGCATACCAAACAGGCGGGATGGTTGATTTTGCCGGCAATACCTATTGGACAGAGCGTTCGTTTATTGGCAGAGTACTGGAAAATTATCAAGGTTCAGTTTACATCATTCAAGGAATGCAAGACTGGAACGTTGACCCACACATGGCTTTTCCAATCCATCAACAAATTGCCGATGCCGGCATCGAAGTAAAGACCCTTGCTGGGCAATGGGCGCATGATTATCCCGATAGATTAAGCGGACACAGTTCACAAAGTAGCGGAAGAGGGGCAGAAGCATATCCATACACTCTGAGGTGGGATTGGGCTGATGAGATGCTGTATTGGTTTGATTGGTATCTAAGAGATGAAGGCAGAGCGCCCACTCTAGGGGTAGAAATGCAAGATAATCGAGGTGGATGGAGATTTGAATCAACATATCCAGCACCAGACACACAATATCTAGAAATCAATGGTGCAGATTTAGGTCCAGATGGTGTCTCAATCTCAGCCTCATCGACAATTACCATGACTTACGGTCCATTTGAAAATAATACCTACATCGCCGGTATGCCTACTTTTCATTTACCAGTCACTCCTAGTACTCTTAATGGTGCTCATGGATTTTTAGAAATGACTGATGAATCGGGCATGCACCTTGGACATGCAGTTATGGACTTTAGATTCCATGCAGGTGGCCGTGATGGGCAACTAAACATGGTGCCGTTTGTTCAGGTAATGGGCTTAATGGAATTTATGCCAATGGATGTATATCTAGAAGCAGGTGAATCAATTATCATCACTCTAACTCAAACAGGTGAAGATTATGTCCCTTCATCTTCTTCAATTGGTGGCTACTCTGTTGATTGGACATCTTCAACTCTAACGTTACCAATAGTCGACCGAAATTGTGATGATTTGTTTAAAGTTCCAATGATTGAATATGATGATGAGATGTATTACAACACAGTTTGCTAATACGTTCCAATAGTATCTTTCTTGCGCTATTCTCTTAAGCCGATGGCAAACAAAATAGCATATGGTTCTCAGTGCGCTACCAGGAGTTGGCGAAAGATTAGCCCAAAAAATGACTGACCATTTCGGTTCAGAAGATGCTGTGATCAAATCACTTAAATCAGGTGACATCGGTCAAATTGCGGAAATCGATGGTGTTTCACCTAAGCGTGCCTTGGCAATGGCACGGAGCATTGCTGGGGATAATGGACAATTCCTAGCCACTAAAGAAGCAGCCAAATTACATCAAAAACTAATCGACCAAATAACCCAGTTTATCGCATCACCAGCAACCAAGGGCCGTCTTCAACTTCTCACACCGGTTCAACAACCGGAAACTAGGCGAGAAAAAATATCGACAGCAATGGATTTCTTATCCAAACACAACAGACTTGAATTGGAACTGAATAGTAAATTGAGCCACATTACTGGCACCAAAAATACTACGCAGCGTTATCAACGAGTCGTTGTTAGTAAAACACCAATAGATCACTTGAAGCGCTTTTGCCGAGTATTAACACCAGGAGAAAGTGAAACTTGGAAAGATTATACCGTATTTGACCAAGTAACATGGGTTGGATCTGGTGCACCTAGTGAGGTGCCTGAAGGCTGGATTGTGCTAGGAAATAATCCACAAAACGAGGTTATCGTTCCTGAAATGACTCTTGATTGGTTCAGAAAGAATCGTAAGGCACTCGAGGCAATTGCAGATATGGTTCAAATAATCAATAACCAAGAAAGCAATCATGAGTTTATGTTGAATTTTAGTGAATCGCTAAGTGGATTAAATGAACTACCGGATTTACTGCACACGCTATATGATGAAGGCGACACAGAAAAGGCCGAACAAGTAAAAGATGAACTTTGGGCATTTGTTAAATCCTTAGAGAGTGGCGTAAACGTCGAAGTGGAGAAAACCATGAATGACGCAAAAATGGCGTTATCTGGGGCAGAATTACTTGACGCACTGGCAGACGGAACCGGTTTTCAAAGAAAGCTAAAAGAAGCCACAGGTCATGTTATTGACAATGCTATGCAACAAGCTGTCAATAAGTTAAGTGAATTTATGGAAGGCTCAGGAGTAAAAAATCCCCCAGTAATTTTCACATCAGACTGGCCAGCAAAAATAGACCGGCAAGTTATCGATAAAATTGATAGTGCACTAGAGAAGCGAATAAATGCTCAAAAAAGCGACCATGTTTACACTATGGCTAGGAAACTTGGGCCGTTAAAACAATCTTGTGAAGATGCAGTAAGGTCTTTGATAATAATAGACCAATGGTTGTCCATTGCTCGTTGGGCAAAGCATAATTCATGCACCATGCCAGAATTAGTGCAGCACGGAATCTGGGTAAAGGAAGGTCGTCATTTACTACTTGGTATAGCAGCAGACCCAGTGACTTATGGCCTAGGGAAGGCAGCGGAAAAAGACGACAGGCAACCTCTTGCATTGCTTACTGGCGCTAATTCTGGTGGTAAAACTACATTATTAGAATTACTCGCTCATACCTGCATATTAACCCATATGGGTTTGCCAGTTCCGGCTAAACAGGCTAGAGTCGGGCGTGTAGATGCTCTACACATTCTTGCCAAGGCCGGAGGTACACAGAGTGCTGGAGCGCTTGAACAAACCTTAGTTGAACTAGCCAATGTAGTCAGCGATCCGACACCGAAGTTGATTTTGGCAGATGAATTGGAAGCCATTACTGAACCTGGTGCCGGTGCTAGGATTATCGCCGGTATGCTAATCGCTGCCCGTTCACAACCAGACACTAGTATGATGTTGGTTACTCATCTTGCACCTGCTATAATCAAGGCTTCTGGATGTGACGATTTTAGAGTCGATGGAATTGAAGCAAGAGGTCTAGATTCTAATTTAGAATTGATTGTAGATAGGACACCAATCAGAAATCATCTAGCTAGGTCAACTCCGGAACTAATTGTCAAGCGATTAGTAGAGCGTAGTGATGGACATGCTAAGTCTTTATTTGCTGATATATTGAATATGTTCTAGTTAATATTCTGGTATCATCATCTCAACCGCAAAAAGCGGGTCAGGGTCTGTTGAATCATGATATGCAACAACAACTCCACCATCATTGAGGATGGCTAAGGAAGCAAAATCAAACCGTATATCGTTGCCTGCTCCCGAGGTTGAATCAAGGTCACCTTGTCCAATGTAAGTCAGAGTATCAGGTGACATATCTTCTGAATAACCTCTGACGTGGTAAACAGTGTCAACGTCGGGACCAGTGGAACTTTGATAGCGGACATTCAAAACAAATAGGTCTAACTCACCATTGGCTTGGAATTCCCATTCTTCAATTTGAGTGGATTGATTACTAAGTTCGTAGGTGTAGTTAGTCCAATTGACTGCCCCATCATTAGACATGTAATGAGTAAATGAGGTCCCGCTATTCTTTACGCAATGGATGATTCCTGCTGAATCGATTTGGCAGTATTCGCTGGGGAATTGAACGTACAATTCATTCCAAGAAAGCGATGTGTCCATGTAGGCAGCATTGCCGTTATCATAGTAAGAAGGGAATAGTAAACCACCGCTTGGGACCGGGAATGCGCGCATTTCTTTGTGCGGTTTGTTAACATCATAGTACGGGGATAGTCCCGCTTCTGTAAAGTCAAGGTCTAGCTCAACTTCTGGGTCTCCGCCGCTACGGTCTGGGAATTGGAATGGATAGTAATTTAATCCGTCAACACTAATTTGGCCACCAGCATTCAAACTTTGGTGCCAAAAATTCGATACCACTATACTAGCCCAATCGCCACTTCCCATAGAAGATTGGATTGGCCCAATAACTTCTACTTGCCAAGAACGATCATAGAATGGCTCAGTAATTCTGTTGTAACACCATTTCCATTCATCTTCAGATTCGTCGTATAGGATTGCATAAAATTTGTCTAATTTCAAATCGCCACCAGCATAGGGGTACCACGACATCGAAATGATGTCCCCGTTGGTGGCTTGGACGATACTGCCTTCACCAAGCCCCTCTTGTCCAGGATTGGTAGGGACTGCTGTTACACATTGCCCAAGTGCAGGTAAGACGCCAGGGATGTAGGTGTCCCAACTGTGACCACGGTCAAGACTCCAAACAGGATATTCTCCACCAATATTGAGAATTTGACCTTCAATAGTGGTGGCAAGATAATGTTCACAACAATTTCCACCTTTTGAGGCATCAAAAACAGCCCAAGACATATTGGTTGATTGATTGGTGTTGAGGTCAACAGTGGTGAATGGTCTTGGGTCCTCATGTTGTTGGTCATCAATCAATACGTACTGGGTCCAAATATTATCAATGGCTTCTTCTTCAACCAATGATTCTCCATTGCTAAAACATCCTGCAAGTATTGTTGATAGTGCCAACAAAACCGACAAAGCCATTCTTCGCATGTGATGGTGGAGTCAATCCTTATCTTTGAATCCGTCGTTGCCAAGATTTCACTTGACAGTAAAGTGGATTTTGGCTCCATCCACTTCAAACGACTCAGCGTTTTGGCTGGGCTTGGCATCACTTGGATGGAATACTGCGGCACTTGCTCGGGTTTCTGTAACAATCCACTGGCGGTCAACTTCAAACAATTCAGGAGCATTTTCGGTCCACACCTCAAGATCGATAGTTGCTTCAATATCTAAGTCAAGGTCCTTACGCTTGGCTTGAATTCTACGGGTGATGTCTCTAGCAAGACCTTTGGACAACAATTCAGGTGTATCATTCATATCGAGTACTAAACTGACTTGATATGCTTCATCACCTTGCCCAATTTGGATTGTCGAGGCGGCAAATCCGGATTTCTCAATCCGTTTTACCTCGACATCAGATTCTTCGATTTTAATGCCCATTATTGTCAAGTCACCAGCTTTTATTTGTTGATGCATTGCTACAGGGTCTGCCGCATTACGGATTTCTCCTGCAATAGCATTGACATCGCCTCTTGCTCTTGGCGCAAGGGCGCGGAAGTTAGGGGCTAGTTCGATTTGTTGGAAGCGGTCTAAGTCAGTTTCCACAGAGATGTTTTCGACATTCAACTCTTCGGCTAATATTTCATGAAACTGCGCAAGGTCAGGTCCGGAAACAATCCAACCATCGCCACAAGGAAGTCGTTGCCTGCGTCCTGCATCAATGCGGATGCGGCGGCCGGTTTCGGCTAATTCTCTAACCAAAGCCATGGCTTCTTCCAAATTCAAATCTTGTGGTGGTAGAGTTGCTGTTGCTTCAGCAGCAGCCTCATCCCAGTTGTCAGCAGTTGCGCCTTCTAGGCTACCTGGTGTCCCAAGGGGCCATGCGGCTTGGTGAACCCCTGTTCCAGCAAGATTTCGATAAATTACATCCACCATGAATGGGCTTACCGGTGCAACTAATCTGCAGACAGTTGTCAGAACCTCATGCAGGGTATTTTGACAAGATAATTTGTCCTCATTAGCTGCCTCATCCCACAATCTTCTCCTGCTTCTTCTGACATACCAATTTGACAGGTCGTTGACAACGAAGTCTTCTAGATCACGGCAAGCCTTGTGGAAGTTCCAAGTGGTAAAATCATGATGGTAACTCTTAGCAACAGAGGCAAGTCGAGACAAAATCCACCGGTCAAGCGGTGGTCGCTTTGCGGTATCAATGCCGTTGGCCTCTGGGTCAAATCCATCAAGTGCAGCATAATCCGCATGGAATTTGTAAATATTCCACAGTGTTAAGAACATTTTAGCATAAGTCTCTCGAACGCCATTAGGGTCAAACTTTAGCGGGCTCCAAGGTGCTCCCGCAGTAACCATGTACCAGCGAGTAGCATCTGCGCCCTCTCGGTTAAAGTGATCCCATGGGTCGACAATATTGCCACGAGATTTGGACATTTTCTTACCTTCAGCATCAAGAATTAGTCCTAGTGATAGACAGCGTTTGTAAGCAGGAGAGTCAAAGACAGTAGTTGATACCGCTAGCAAGGTGTAGAACCAACCTCTAGTTTGGTCGACACCTTCACAGATGTAATCAACTGGGAATGAGGCGTCAAATGTCTCTCCACCATCAAATGGATGGTGCCATTGAGCAAAAGGCGCACAACCTGAATCAAACCAGCAATCCATGACAAATGGTTCTCGATGCATTGGTTTACCATTATCACTGACTAGCGTGAATCCATCAACAATCGGTCTGTGTAAGTCAACATCGCTGGGGCATTCTGGATTGTCATAGCCAGCAGCATTGGCTTTAGCAACTTCAGCCTGTAATTCCTCAATCGAGCCGATACATTTCATTTGCCCGTCTTCGCTGCGCCATACAGGTAGGGGGGTGCCCCAATAACGCTCACGAGAAATGGCCCAATCTTTGACATTTCTAAGCCATTCACCAAACCGTCCTTCGCCAACCCAATCAGGTGCCCATTCCACATCGTCATTAAATTTCAATAATTGTTCTTTAACCGCAGTCATACGAACAAACCACGAATCCATGGCGTAGTAAAGCAACGGATGGTCAGTTCTCCAACAATGTGGATAATCGTGCAAATATGCTTTTTCGCGATATAGTAAACCACTATCTGGACCTTTACCATTGCTGCCTTTGGGGCTGGATAGTAATTCGATAATGGTTTGATCACATTCTTTGACATAGCGCCCGTCTAATTGTTGATGTATTCCTTCTACAAAGGCACCGTCCATGCCAACGGTATGGTATGCTGGTAATCCAACCTCCATTCCTAAATTATAGTCATCCTCACCATACATTACCGCAGTATGAACTACACCAGTACCGTCAGTAGTGGTGACCCAATCAGCAGACAAAACAGTCCATGCAGTAGTTGAATCACCCCTAGGGACTGCATCAGGGAATAATGGTTCATAGGCCCGTCCAACTAGGTCGCTGCCTTGGAACTCTTCAATTATCTCGACGTTATGGCGCAGCACTTCTTTCATCAAATCCTTGGCTAGAATCATTGTCTCACCAACTTCAGCCCCACCTGCACCAGACCAATTTGCTGCTATTTCGGAAACTTTGACTTTGACATAAGTCACGTCAGGACCAACCGCTAGACCAACATTGCCAGGGAGTGTCCAAGGTGTTGTTGTCCAAGCCAGGATTGACGAGTCATCATCGGTGAGTTTGAATTTTACATATACTGATGGTTCCTCAACTTCTTTGTATCCCAGTGCAACTTCGTGACTTGAGTAAGAGGTGCCAGTTTGAGGGCAATATGGTAAAACTTTGTGACCACGATAAAGCAGCCCTTTGTCAAACATTTGCTTCAATGCCCACCAACATGATTCAACGTAATTGTTGTCCAAGGTAACGTATGGATTGTCCAAGTCCACCCAATATGCCATACGCTCAGTCATCTCACGCCACGCACTTTCATAGGTCCAAACAGATTCTCGACAAGCTTGATTGAAATTATCCATTCCATATGCTTCAATGGCTTCATTTGACATTAAGTCCATGCGTTTTTGCACTTCGATTTCAACTGGCAAACCGTGAGTATCCCAGCCACCTTTTCGCTCGACTAGGAAACCTTCCATGGACTTCCATCGGCAAACTAGATCTTTGTATGCTCTAGCAACAACGTGGTGGATTCCAGGTTTGCCATTGGCTGTTGGCGGCCCTTCCAAGAAGATGAATGGAGCTCCGTCTCGTCGGGAATCTATTGAATTCTGGAACGCATTTTCTTCACTCCATGTGTTCAGCAGGTCGGTTTCAAGGGAAACCGCGTCAAGTTCACCGGCGGGTTTTGGCTTAGCCATGATGTTGCGAAATCGGTTTTTCTCTTGAACCTCTCCCTTAGAACCAAACATGAGAGGGAAATTAACGCCTATATTGGTCTTTTTTTCATTCTGGAAATTATTTTTGAGGGTATGTTTCAAGTCCTTACAGGTCTACGGGGGTGCATGTCCGCAGTGACCACGTGGCGCAGTGCACTCTTTTTGGCGATTTTAATGGCTATAATTGGGCCATTACAGATGACCGGTAATTTGTCGGCATCTTCGGTAGAAATAGATTCGCTAAAAGATTCTAAAACAATCAGTCATTCAAGTATCGGAAACGCAGAATTTCTTGGGCTTTTGAGCGATAATGTTGCTAACAAAGCCTTCACCGTGGATGTGCCAAGTGACTCACCAATCACAGATTTGCAATTAACCGTCGAGCCATCGGCAATGCAAACTCATTATGGCTTCAACTGGCAAGGCGATATTTCCTGGTCAAATTCTGACGCTTCAAAAAACGGAACAGTTGTTGAAGGAACATCGCTAACCGGGTCTACTGCAGGAACACTGTGGGACTTTAATTCGGGACTCCAAGGATGGACCGTTTCAGACCCAACCTTTGTTAGTAGATGGACAACTGCCTGTGGATTTAACGGAACTTCAGGGGGCTCAATAAAGACTCAGGCGAACTTTAACGCGCCCCATCATGCAACTTCTCCAGTAGTGAATTTAGCTGGAGCCCCAAGTATGCCACTAACTGCTTGGATTTTACAGGGCTCATCGACGTTTTCTGGTGCAGGCTGCGGTGAAGAACCTGATAGTGGTGAAGACTTACAAATTCAATATGCCGATACCAACCGAAATTGGGTGACTTTGAACACCTGGCTGGGCTCTACTGCTGGTGGTACTGCACAACAATGGAGTACTAATTTACCTGCTGCAGCCTTACACGCCAATAGCCAGATTAGAATCACTCAAATTAGCGGTAGTGGCAGCGGAGCAACATGTTGTGATTTTTGGTTCGTTGATGATGTTAATTTAGCATCACCGCCTGAATCTCATTGGATTAGTCCAACCATAGGTTGGGGTAATGGGGCAACCCAGCCAGTGTCTAGAAGCACATATGCACCACTTCACCTAGATCTAGATATTCCGTCAGGTGCCTTCTTGAATTGGACTATCTTAGATGATGCTGGAAACGAAATAATGGGCGCTCATGGTAGCAATGATGTGACAATTCCACTTAACATGGTGGACCATGAAATGTACCCTCTAGTACGCTTGAAACTAGAATTTAGAGGTTCTCCTTCAGGGGCAGGAATTCCGTATGTACATTCCATAAGCGGTGACGGTCAAATCATGACTTCGTTTAGAGGTGGATTAGCAGATCTAGGTTGGGATCAAGGATGCATGCAAGGAGGTGCCGTGACGTTTAGTAAGGGTGCCGTGGCAACAGTAGATTGTAATTTAACCTCGCCATGGATGATTGCATCATCACCAACAAAGGTGATTTCTGGCAGCTCAGATATTACTAATGGCCAGTTGCAAATTCGCTATGACTCATTTGATAACTGGACAAATGTTTCGGCAACAACTTTCACCGAATCGTCGGGGGATACAATTTATCGTTACCAATTTAGGATTATTCACGATGGAAGTAATACTAGCCAATGGAGCAGCAAGATGCTATCGTGGACTCTGCTTGGGGGAAAACATCCAGCCCAGCCGGCAATAGATTTCAACGAGGATGGGTTTACTGAATGGGGTGGTAGCGACGACCGTGTAGGCTCATGGGGTTGGCAAGACCGCTTTGAAAATGGTGCAGACAGGATTTCTGTGAATCCGGGAATATCTGGGACAGCATCAACTACTGCTTGGATGCCTCGAGATGGGGCAGAGAGTTTCTCAGTTGGTGTATTTGCTGAAACAGGAGTGTTGACAGGATTATACATTAGAGTAGGTAGCCAATTGATTGCTAACTATTCCTATGATTCAGTTGATAGTGCATATGTAACATTAAACGAATCGCAACTCTATGCGCTAAGTTACGCCGCTTCCACCGCCTCTAGTGTTGGATTTTTAGGAGCCAATTTCGTCGAGGTTGATTTTGAAGTAACTGGCTCAGGTGGGATGAAAATGGCAGGATTGTCGATACCATATTCAATATCGATGAGTATAGATTCAAACCAACAATCACCAATGGTTTTGGGCATAAATGACGCAAGGTCATCACTATCAACAGTCGGTGGACAACACCAAATTCCTATTCCGTTTATTGCTGATTCCGCAGGCGGTCTCCTGGTAACTTTAGATGGAGTAAACTATTCTTCAGATGTTGAGATAGTTTCTACCTATATGGAAGATGAAGTCGAAGTTTTGACTCCTAGTCAACAATGGCACACAATGCATACATCGTTCAAAGTAACCTCCTCTACTGCCGGACTAGTTCGTCTTGATGTAGTGGGCAGCAACCACCACGCAACTTGGTTAATTCCAACCGGCGGCGGCAGCCCTGTTGGTCAAGGGGAAAGCGAATTTATTGAATTACATCCAACTAATTGGTTAGATTTTACCCAAAACGGCGACGCTGTTGATGTGGCGGTCAAATACCGTATCGAGCCTGGATGGGATGATGAAAATTATGTGACTGCATCAACAAGGCTAGTACTTGCTAACGGTGTTGTTTCTATTCCCGCATCCCACTCATGGGGTAGTCTCAATGGTGCTACTAAGGCACTAGAAAATGATTTAGAAATCAAATCGGTAACTTTCATTACTGACCTTGGAGAATTACCTGCAGATGAATATTATTTGCCAGCAGGACAAGAAATCGATATTTCTATCGATGTCGGATTTGAAGGTGTTAACAGTATAGATTCATTTGCCCCTAGTGACGCTATAGTGAGCTTGTACCACGGATCATCTGAAATTGCTAATACCACTTCTTTGGATGATGATACATGGAATTTGACCGATGTTGTACCATTTACCAACGGTGTGTTGGATTGGAAGATCGAAGTAAGCCCGCTAACTGGCGCTGGTGTTACTGAAGATGCCTTGTTTGAACGGTCATTCTTTGCCGATTCGGTTTCCCCATCGGTTTACTGGTCAAGCGTTGCAGCATACGATCATCGCGTCCCTTCCTCGAGCCAAACAATCCAAGTTCAAATCACCGATCAACCAGTATTACCTTCCAACATTGAAGCAATGGTTTGGCGTGAGTGGGTTAACGATTATGACATGAACGGCCAACCAAGTCCAGATGAATATTCATCCTTTTCTTCAGTACTACTGCCCAATGATCTCACTGCATTTGTTGGGCAATACACAATTTTGCTGGATGATAGTGGTGGTGCAATTGGCGATAAAGTAGCAGTATATTTGACTGGTAACGATGCCGCAGGCCATCCATTAGAGGATAATGGTACTGGTGAGGAAGGCGATCATTTGTTCATGTATCAACTGAAAGCAGACGGTCCTCCAACCATACCAACAGCCGCTTTTTCATGGGATGGAGGCAGACAAACCTGGCTTCACCCAATGATTGAGTACGAATTTGACGTCATGATGTCAGAACCGAATGGTGGTTCGGATTTGTCAAATGTCGAAGTACAACTCGCATCTCAACAAAACAGTGACCCATTGCCAATATCTTGGGACTTCATTACCGGAAATTGTACTACGACAAGTCCTCATTTAGTGATTGATGATTGTGATATGATTGGCCAAAATGGACTTGCTGGGCCGTATGAAGTTGATTTGACATTGAATGTTAAGTTCCATTTATTGTGGACTATTCCAGATTTGGGTGATACTAAACGTGAACCCAAATTAATCGTTATGGACCGTGCTGGTAACACTGACCAACAAGCATTCCCAACCCTACGTTGGCGATCTTCTGGCGATATGTACATACCAGATGAAACAATTCAATTATTCATCAATCAAGGTACAGTAGTAGATGATGGGGCAAGAATTGCCCCTAGCAGTTCATTTGAAGTGTCAGGTGATGTGTTATTTAGTGAAACCAACACTCGTCCTGATTTTGATTGTCCTATCACCGTGATGTTTGATGGTGTTTCTTATCCAGTAACTGCACTTGATGGTGCTTGGACAGCAGTCGTGACTGCGTCGGAAAATTCGGGCAAGAAGGCCTTGACTTGGGGTGTTGATTGTTACTCAGGCCAAGGTGATGACGTAACTGATGAGTCAGATAATCGGTGGATATTAGTCGATGGGACAGGTCCAAACCCAGTTGAAGTAATCAATCCTAGACCTAATACAATTCTCGATACCGATGTGTATGAAGTAAGAGTAGCAATCGATGAAGAAGGGGGTCTAGACATAGATTCCTTGCAACTTGAGTGGTGGGTCGAGGATGCACTTACTGGAGATAGACTGTCTACAGGTTTCGAGGCAATGACTCTTGAAGGAACCGATATTTCAGGTACTCAGTTAGAGGTCTATGGAGAAATCGACCTGTCTGGAATTACCGACACTATGATTCAAAACCGATTAATCTTATTCATCAAAATAAACGGCAGAGATCTTGCCGATAATTCAATTCAAGGAATGAATGGGGCGCCTGCAGGTAGCGAAATTGCTCAATGGGACTTAGAATGGTTAAGACCAGAATTTAACATTGGTCCCTTAGATATCTCATATACTCGATTAATAATTGAAGTTGGTCAATCCACTTCGGTTCAAGCATTAGTGGACAATACAGGGTCACTAGATGGGACAGTTGACGCTACTGTCTATGTAGTCAAACTAAATGGTACAAAGGAAGTTCTACAACGCCCAAGCATTGATATTCCTGCACAAGGAAAAGGCCTGATTACAGTTGACTGGGCTCCTACCTCACAAGGTATACAGTGGATTGAGGTCGAACTTGATAACGGTCAAACTTCCAAAGGCCCAACAGTAGATGTAAGGCCTGCTAGAGATCAAGGGTTTGTCGAGAATCTATTTGGTGATGTCAATCCAGTCATCGGTTCAATTGTCGCACTTATCTTCGTTTCAATCATCGCTACAGGATTACTGTGGGCGCGTAAAGCAACCAGAGGCAAAGGCGCTCGTTCAGAATATGATTGGGATGAATATTCCTCAGAAATGGAAGAAGATGACTATGATGACTATGAAGATGAAGATGCTGTCGATTATGTAGCAGCAGAATCATCAGCAAAGAGTAAAGAAATCCAACCTGCATCTTCACTTGCTGCTGCTTCAGCAGCACTTGGCGTGGCACAATCTACTCCATCAGCAGAAGCTGAAACAGATTGGGTAATGGGTGCTGACGGCTACTGGTGGTATCATGACAAAGCTACTAATGAGTGGTGGTACAAGGATGAGAATGGCGATATTGTCCAATTCAATTGACTACGGTGAGAACTTTGTCCAAACTTATCGGATTACTACAAGTTGATTCAACCGTTGGTAATCTGATTGGTAATGCTAATCGTATTGAGCGCTTGGCGAGTATCGCCAAGGATAATGGTGCTCTAATGGCGGTCAGCACAGAATTAGCAATTAGTGGATATCCTCCAAGAGATTTGTTATTACAACCCGATTTCATCAATATGTCATTTGATAAAGCAGCATCACTCAATGTTGAGATTCCAGTACTAGTCGGTACTCCGGTGCCAACTGAAGATAGCCGTAGCCTACCTGCCAATGGTGTGGTTAGGTCTGGTGTACTAAATGCCCAACCAAACGGAGAAAACACCAATCGGATTGTCGCCAAAAAGCAATTACTACCCTCTTATGATGTATTTGACGAGACGCGTTATTTTCACCCCTCTAATCGGTCAGGGATTTGTCGAGCGATTGGCGGTATGGATCTTGGTGTGACGGTTTGTGAAGATGCTTGGCAAATTGCAGGTTTGACACCATCATCATATGGTCAAGATCCGATTCAAAATCTGGCCGAATGGGGCCGACAAGGAGTAAAACTTGATGCCACAGTCAACCTTTCTGCCTCCCCGTATCATGCCGATAAAGTCGGCTCTAGAATCAAGGTGTGTCGCATTGCTGCCTCAACACTGCAGCACCCGTTTTTGCTAGCCAATCAAGTTGGTGGCAATGATGACTTGTTGTTTGATGGTTGTTCACTTGTCGCATGGCCAAATGGCGTGGTTGTTGTCGCACCATCATGGCAAGAAGGAGTATTGATGGTCGATTTAGACCAGCCAGAAAATTGCCAATGGATTGGCATGGATGGCGAAGATGCCCTGTCAATTGGTAATGACCAGTTGAAAATAATACCAAGTAGTTCCAACGGGCATGAAGAATCTGCTGAATTGATTGAAGATATTACTGATGCAGTCATTACCGGGCTGGCAGATTATTGTCGTAAATCAGGTATCAAATCGATAGTTCTTGGTCTATCAGGCGGTATTGATTCTGCAGTTGCCGCCTGCGTGGCTTGTGCTGCGGTGGGTGCGGAAAATGTCCTTGGTATTGCCATGCCAAGCAGATATTCATCAAAGCATTCGCTTGATGATGCCAAGTATACTGCACAAGCCCTAGGCATGCAGTTCAAGATTGAATCAATTGATGAGATGCATTCGACTTTAGAGACTCAAATTGGTTCAGTTCTGTCAAATGGCAGCCCAGTGGCTAGTGAAAATATCCAATCAAGGCTACGTGGTATTATTGTCATGGCTCACGCTAATGCAGAAGGCAGAATGGCAGTTGCTACTGGCAATAAGTCTGAGTTGGCTCAAGGTTATTGCACCCTTTACGGCGACATGGCTGGCGGCTACACACCGCTTGGAGATTTATACAAGATGCAAGTTTATGCTCTAGCTGAAGTATTCAACTCAAGAGCATCACAATCAGCGCTCCAGCCGCCGGTTAATTCCTCGACAATGAGTAAGCCACCTTCGGCTGAATTAGCACCTGATCAAAAGGACGAAGATTCACTACCGCCCTATCAAACCTTAGATGAAATACTCCGCCTCCATATCGAACATACTATGGATGCTGATGACATAGTGCAAGCCGGTTTTACCCGTGAGGTAGTGCTTGATGTACTGTCAAGATTGGAACGTAATGAACACAAGCGATGGCAAATGTCGCCAGCACCCAGAGTCACCAGTAAAGCATTTGGTCAGGGTTGGAGAAGACCATTAGCATCTAGGCATGATTGGCGTGATTGACTTCGATGGTCATAAAAATCCAATCCTTCACGACCAAACATGAGCGGCTCAATTGTCAACATAGCAGGTTATCGTTTCGTCGATATTCCTGACCGTGATGAATTGCGCCAACCATTCCGTGATATATGTCAGAAATTGAACCTAAAAGGGACTATTTTAATCGCCAATGAAGGAATTAATTTCTTTTTGTCAGGAACTCAAGAATCAGTTGATGACTACCTCGCTTTTATCGAGGAAGATGCTAGATTTCACAACATTCCACTAAAAATCTCTTACTCGGACTACCAGCCATTCCGTCGAATGAATGTCAGGTTGAAAAATGAAATAATTTCAATTGGCCTTGACCATATCAAACCAGCAGACAAGACCGGTGAGGAAATTACGCCAACAGACTTCAAGAAATTATTGGATGATGGTGAAGATATTTTGGTGCTAGACACTCGTAATGACTACGAAATTAGGATTGGTACTTTCCAGATGGCCACGGAACTAAACATCAAGACATTTCGGGATTTTCCCCGTGCAGTTGATGAGATGTCTGATGATTTGAAAGATAAGCCAGTAGTTATGTTTTGTACCGGTGGTATACGCTGCGAAAAAGCCAGTGCAGTAATGATGGATGCTGGCTTTTCAAACGTTAAACAACTCAAAGGCGGTGTACTTGGATACTTCGAAGAAGTCGGTGGCGATTATTGGAATGGTGATTGCTTTGTCTTTGATCGTCGTGTTGCACTCAATGCTGAATTGAAGGAAACCGAGGTGGTGCAATGTTATGCTTGTCGTGAACCTCTGTTGATGGAAGACCAGGTCACTGGCGATTATGTTATTGCCCAATCCTGTCCTTATTGCATTGAAAACAAGTGATTCACCATATCAGCCAATCCTCACCCAACATTAGCGGGCTGTAAATGTGCAATTCATGACCAGTCTGGCCATCATCGGCAACAAAGATCACCAATTCACTAGTCGCAACCAGTTGTCCATATACTCCCGCATTGGAGTTATTTCCTGTGCCAGTCCATGGGTCATAAGCTAATTCTGCTGTTAAGGAATTAGTGTCAAAACTCCACAGGCTGTGGCCAGTATCGCTTGAATCAACTTCCCCGTTGACTATAATCATCAAATGCTGGCCATGGCTAACCATAGCACGAATCTCTGATGAAGCCATACCTGGTTGGAATTCATGAATCATTTTGGTACCATCTTGGGTACCATCACTGGTGCATAATTCGCCAGCTGTTGTGCCGGTTATACAATCAAACCACAATTTTCCGTTAAGTTGTACAGGCTGCGTTCGAAGGCCCGGAGCAATAACTAAACTGGATAACTCAGTTACACTAGAGGTTGTCAAGTCGTAACTCCACAAGGTTGGGTCTACCGCACTAGTTTGAGCATCAAAGATAATTTGGTTATTTAGTAAATTAAGCCCCATTCCCTCGCCAACGCTAGTTGTGGGATTGCCGTTACTCTGTAATGTCAAACTGGTCAACCATTGATGGGTGCCATCTAACTCTAGATTGACTAATTGACGACCATCAATGCCGTTATCGGCAATAACAACGGCACTATCGGTCATGCTTAAGATTGAATCAGGCATACTATCCTCAAAATCATTTAGATTCCAAATGGTTAAGTTGCCTTGATTATTAAGATGAAACATTTCAAACCCAATGTCGTTACTTACCGCACTAAACCACAGTCCCGATGAATCGACTACCATTGATGAAGTTGTATGGGCTGCAATATCTGCAGTGATTGTGTCTAACACTAATTGTTGTTGCTGGCTAATAAACGGGCTGTCAAACAACTCAGTTACATTAATTCCATCAGTCCACATGAATGAATTTGAGGAATCAGAAAATACCAATCCGTTCATCCATAAAGCCGCTATTGACTCCGAGTTTATCCCATCTCCACTATAGCCAGTTAATTGATAGGTGCCTGAACTACTTAGATTACTAACCCATAATTCACGACCATTACTACCACTATTGGCATCAAATAACCACAGTTCTTGATCGTTGGAAATTATTTGGTTAAAGCCGAGATATAATCCCGGATTTGAATCACCAACTCCAGCGTTTATGTCGATTAGTTGCTCAGTTGAAGAGGCGACGCCCGAAGAGATATACAATTCACATCCACTGGAGCTATCGCTACCAGAAGTGATTATTTTACTATGTGAATCAGACCAAGCGAACTCAGCACATTGACTCGAATATCCATCTGAAACCCCCGCAAACATATCAGAGATTGGTCCATGGTTGAGCGGGTTTTGACAAACTTTCAACGAATCAATGACTTCATCTGCGTGCATTATCCCATCCTCAGCAAACCCCATACCGTGGCCATTATCAACTCCGAAATTGATTATGAATCCAGATGAGCAGAGGTATTGCGGTGGCTGTACTTGTTCTACTAGGGCAGAATATCCCTCATTACCGTTTATTCCATTACTGCCTATAGCGCCATTGCAAACAAAGTCTTGACTAATTACCTCGCTGTCCTCAAGGTTGCCACTATTGTTGAGATCTAATCCTGATTCAATCAACAGCCCGCCAAAAAAGCAGGTCTCATTACCATAATTGATTGCCGAAGTATTGACTAAACTAGGAATTCCATTACCCCCATTAGGTCCAGTAGCACCCTGCGGCCCAGATAATCCAGTTTTCCCATGACACAACCTAGTGGTAGCAGTCACCTCATTTTCTTCTAAAATACCGTTGGTATTGAGGTCATTGCCGATGAATATGTCAGCACCTCCTTCCTCACATAGGTGGTCAGCATTGCGTCCTTCAGTTCTAACTAATACCTCGTTAGCATCTGCTCCAGATTGCCCTGCTTCATCAGGCAATGACTGGATTATAGTGAAGGAGTAAGCAGATAATATCAAGGCAATAATGATAGTCAAAATCTGGATTACTTGCAAGACCTTACGTCGCTTTTTGGCAGGGGTTTCTACTGCGCCTTGTGATGTTGCTTGATGGCCATTTATTGGTGGGACTGGTTTTGTTTGACTGCCTGCAGGTTCTCCTGCAATATGTTCTTGGTTTTGATGTCCGATATCTAAAGACATGATTAATCTCCTGTACTTCAATGGTATCAAAACTTTCGCCGATTCCATATTTCTTATGTAAAAATAAGGGTTTACTTCATGAGAGAGTTAGTTGTGCGAGATAATATGGACTTGCCAAAGCGCCTTGCACAACAATTAGCCGGGCAAGAAGGGGAGACTAGGCAAAAGGCAGCCCGTTTGGTTGTTGATCTTGCTGAAATTGCCAAGGCAGACGGTTTTGTCGAGGTTGACAATGCTCACGTTTCAGGTGTTTCAGTAATCACCGGCGGGCACGGACTTCGCCGGTTTTTATCGGATTTATCGGGTGATGAAGGTGGTCGCGTAGCCATTACAACTACCTTGAATTCAGCCGGATGCGACAAAGAAAAAATGAAGGAAATGGATATTGACTGGCCAGATTTTTTAGAACAACAATTTGAAATTATTGCAGCATATGATCGCCTAGGGATCGAATCAACATTATCCTGTACGCCTTATGATCGGGGTATTGAATTAGAATCAGGTATTGCTTCTTGGGCAGAATCTAATGCGGTATGTTTCTCCAATTCGTGGACTTCCCTAATCACCAATCGAGAATCCGGGCTCTCAGCACTAGCCACAGGGCTAACTGGTTTTGCGCCAAAATGGGGTTTGCATTTGAGTGAAAACCGAATGCCAAACATCTTTGTTACTCTAGATTGCGCAATGAATGACTTGTCAGATTGGTCGATTTTTGGCGACTGGATTGGTAAACAAGTAAGGCCAGATTGGGATTTGTCCTGGGGTCCCATGCCACTTATTTGTGGAATGCCAGAGTATCTTTCATTCGCCGCTAAAAAAGCGTTAACTGCGGCTGCTGCTAACTATGGCTGTCCAATGTTGTGGGCTGAAGGTCACAGTGCAGACCCGCCATTAAGTAAAGATGCGAATGGAAATTGGTTGCCGCCACAAGATGGTTGGAAAGGAGTGCTGAAGTTCACTAAGGCCGATTTGTCTGCTAGATATGCAGAATTGGCTCCACGCGGGCAAGTCGATTTAGTAGTCATTGGCTGTCCACAAGCTAGTATTGAAGAAATCCGCC
>QXXX01000032.1 GCA_009887195.1 Candidatus Poseidoniales archaeon
GTATTGTCTTCTTCAACAGGTTCCTCAGCAACTTCTTCTGCTTCAGGCATTTCTGCTGATACTTCTTCGGAATTTACTTCGGCTTCTGCTTCGGCTTCTACCTCGGCTTCGGCTTCTTCTTTTTCTGCTGCGACGATTTCTTTTGCCATCTTTTCAGCAGATTCTTGGATTTCATCTTCCTTAACTGCAGAGATAATTAGGGCTGCAGTGGCTTTCATGGATGCGTCAACGTGTGGTGCTGCGCGGTAGAAATATTGTATCATAAAACCAACTGTTCCACATACTGCTCCAAGTCCAATAATCCAACCATTGTTGATATTGTTGAGGTCGTCTGGATTATTGTAAATATCCTCAGAAGGGATACCGGTTTCTGGCGGCCACCAAGTCATACCAAGTGAATTGGTAATAACTTCAACAGTGGCCCATACTGCAAATACCAACATAATAATTGATGCAAAGTTGACCAGTGTTCGGTTTTCTAGAAGGAAAGCAACTAGCCCATCCTTTGATTTTTCATCCGCGTCTCTAGACCCATCCATAGCGCTCATGCCTGCGGCTCACTTCGCATATTATTAAAGTGGATTGCATATCTACGGCTAATTTTAAGGATTTTAAAGGGTTTTATCTTCTTCCTTTGCGCTCTTTTCTCCGGCGTCCTTTACCGCTATGTTCCCATGCTTTACCGTCGCGGCTTCGACGATCTTGTGGGTCTTCCCAGTGAGAATTCGGGCGAGGTAAATTATCAGGCATTTCGTCAAAGGTTTTGACTGATAAGGAAATACCTCCTAAGTCGTCTTGTAATTGGCGTATATTAGTGCCACCTTTACCAACAAGGGTTGCCACCATATTGGTTGGAACATAAATATTAGCCGCAGTATTAGAAGTGAACTGAACTTGGCATTCTACGCCAATCCAGTCTCTGATATTACGCACTAGGGAATCTTTTGCCAGTACTTTGAGAGGGGATGTTGTTTGACTGAGGCCTTCGACAGGCACTACTGCGATTTCTGAACCAAAGGCAAACATTTCGTGAGTTATTTTACCACTGGGAAATTCTACTACCTCGATTACTGGCCGGGCTAGTTCCTCTTGCATACCAGTTGGCGCCTTCACTGTCATTCGAAGTTCCAAAACCTGTTGTATTTTACCAGCCTCGACATGAAGAATTGTATCGAGGACTTGGCTGACAAGTCCCAACTCCACTTTACCAATCAATCGCTGGATTGCTTCTAGTGCTGAATTAGCATGGGTTACGCCAAGAAGCCCAACACCGGCTAATCTTACATCGGCAAATATCTCAAAATCGCGAGCCCGTCTTACTTCATCGAATATTACAAAGTCTGGGCGAACCAAGAAGATTATCTCGGCAGTCTTCTCTAAATCGCCTTCTAGTGGGGCATATTGAGTGATTCGATCTGCTAATTGGAGGTCTCTTGGGGCTTCCATAGTTTTGACCATTGCGCCTAAATCATTGTCTAAATATTCCGCAATTGCTTGAGCAAGTGTGGTTTTGCCCGATCCTGGTCTGCCGCAGATAAATACCCCTCTATGGTGATTAGACAGTCGTTCTACCAGTCTTTCATCTAACTCATAATCGCCAATTGATAGTTTAGCTACAGGGCGAACAATGGTGATTTCTCTTGCGTCGGCAAATGGTGGCCAAGTACAGGCGATTCTCAAATCACCCAGTTGAACTACTTGGCATCCTTTACGATCAATTTCCAAAAAACAGTCGCTGCGTTGTTTGTTTTGATGGGCTAGATCGACTAATTCTTCTTGCATGGCTTCAAGGCGCATAGTGTCCCACTGATCATCGGTTTCTTCAACCTCAACAAGCCTCAGCTCGCCTATTGTACCACGCTTAACTCTAGGTGGGCAGTCGGCTTTGAGAAAAACGGTATGAACATCATCCATCAATAATTGCTCAATCAAGATTGGTAACTCAGGATGGTCGCCATGCTTAGCCATGCTGTATTGTCATTACTCGAAGCCTTTGACCCTTCGCATGGAATAGTAACCTATTGATTAGTTATCATTGGTGACTGTTGGTTCCATCATTTCAATAGTCCACCAAAACGTTCCAACCGTTACTAGTGAAAGCCCGTAAGTCCCTACACGTGATTCTGTACCCCACATTGTCATGCACCATTCGGCAAAAATTATCGACACAACTACAAATACTAACACGCTTAAGATTCCGTACGAATTAAGACCCAAATAAGTAAATGTTGCATCTTTATTGGAAACCGCCCAAATAAAGCCAACTAACGTTGATAGCGCAATTACTGTCCATGCGGTACTGAAGGCGTCTCTGGTAGTGAAAGCGACTAGAATTGTTGCAACTAACACAGCAGTCATTAACCTTTGAACTGCGGTGAATGAAAGCCCCATGTTACAATCGAAAAGGTGGCTATTATTGAATGCTATCCAAATCAAGGTGATTTAATGAAAAAATTACTAATCGTGGCGATAGTTTACTCAGGGCGTCCGTTAGTATAATTTATTCTTTCAGAATCTAATTTTGCTTTATCCATCCACTTCATGCTCCTAAAGATAGACCCCGCAGAAGGATAAACTGCTGGTTTTGCCCCTCTAGCAGTTTGGTCTAGGGCGTATTTCCATTCCGCTGTAAGGGGTAGTTCGGAATCTTCTAGGGGATACTGTTCATGATAGTTTTGAGTGCTCACTAAGATGTTGTGGCTGTCCTTGGTATCGACTGTTATGGTGCCTTTAGAACCGGTGAAGATAATTTCTCGCACTTCCTTTTCACCGTTCCAACCAACATCAATCAGGGCTTCTTTGGTGCCGGGGAACTCTAGACAAATTCTTACTCCGTCTGGAGATTTTTGAGCATCGGAACGAAGACTGTCGATTGACAACCGAGAGGGTTCGGCCTCCCCGAAGCAAAAACATGCTGTATCAATGCCGTGAATTGCTAATGCTTCAAACAAGTTAGAATTACGTGGAGGTTTTCTTGTGCTGATCCGCGAAAAATCTACGCTTTGTAATTGCCCAATAGTGCCAGAATCAATTAGTTCGTTTGCCTTCAATAATCCAGCGTGGAAGCGTAAAATGTGGCCAATTAGTAAGGTTCCGCCACGTTCTTGAGTTTTGGCAAGTATTTCAGCAGCTTGGGTTTCTTGTAATGAAATTGGCTTTTCAATAAACAGGTTTGTACAGTAATCGAGCAGAGAAATGGCCAAGTTATGATGAGTGTCAACGGGAGTCACGATAGCAATTACATCTAGCTTTTCTTGGTTTACCAACTCTTCCCAATCGGTGGAAAAAGAAGTGAGTAAATCAGCGAATTCAATGCCTTTTTCGGGGTTGATATCGCATCCATGAATCTCTGATACAAAGCCCTCTTGCTTTAGTTGGGCGAGGGTTTTGAGGTGAATACTACCCCAGCGGCCACAGCCAATTATACCTACCTTCGCCCCCATGTTGTTATCATCTGTAGGGTGTCGGTTTGAGAGGGTTGCCCTGAGAGTCGACATCAATAAAGGTAAAATCTGCAGGTGTTTGAAGGTGTGCATAATCACTTAGGTTCTGTTTATCGAATCCTTGGCTCTGATATACTTCAGGAGAAAATGAATAGCCCTCGATACCAACATATTCTGCCCTAGAGACGCGGGTGGTTATTCGATGATAGCCATGATGCCACAAAGCTAGGGCAGTAATTGCGTCTTGACTAGTGGCAATTCTAAACGGAATTCTTGGAAATGGCGCCGTTACACAACTATCTGGTACCAAACGGTTGTCTTTCATTTGGCGTTGTTTGTTAATCCATTTCGCCATGAAAAACCAGCGTATTCTTCGATGTGCTCTGTTGGTGTAAGTCGATTTTACAAGATATTTTTGTTCAAAACTGTAGATAATGTGTTTGATTTCATCCCACACTTTACGGGTTATGACATAGCCCCAGAAATGCCTATTAGTCGCAATCAAATGGTTTTCTTGGCTCTTTTGTTCATTTATTGAATGCTTATTGATATGGTATGCCGTGATTGTCCCAATATCATCATATTTGCTAGCCCAATCTGCGATGCTAAATACGGTGTCAACATAATGTTCTCCAAGCACTAAATCATCTTCAAGAAGTAGTATTCTATCATATCCTTGTTCGTCGAATAACCTTCTGCGAGCATCGATTAGATGTCTGCCAATGCCCCAGTTATTGGCTCGGCAAACGATAGTTGCATCGGGGAATTTTGAGTTGGCAATTAAGTCCTTGATTTCTGCTTGTCTAGCATCTGGACCACCATCAACATAAACATGCAAATCATGTTCATAGGCAGCTTGATTTTGCTCAAGACTTGTTAGTACCTTGGTGAAATAATCAATTCTATTGAAACCCAACAAAAGGATTGCTGATTTCAAAGAGATCACCTATTCAGTCTCTATCCGGCGCTGATCCTTCATCTTCTACTGGCTTATCTTCGCCATCGGAATTGTCACTTGAAGATTCTTCTGCTTCTGTTGTATCTTCCATAATCCAGTAATAATTGTCATATGGATTCTGATACTCCAACTGGATACTTGCAGAATTCTCCATGGTGGTCAAATTTGTGGCAGTTATGCCATTTGCCGAAATCGCATAGATGTAATCACCCATAAAGATGGAACGACGAATGTTGTACGAGTTCCACCAGTGCTCTTCAGAATCATAGAATTCAGAGTGGTCTACTTCACCATATGCAGTGAGACTTGTTTCTGTTACGTTAGTAATCATCAATTTGCTAACCCATTCTCTGTTACAATCAACATAAGTTCTCGCCTCATAATCATAATAGCCGCTAGTGTAGGTATTCATCGGAATTGCCACCATTGATTTTGGCGCCCAGTACTGGAAGGCTTTATGCTCGTAAGTTGCTTCAGAACTTGACCAAGACCAACATGGATTATTTTCATCCTCTACTGGCGAGATAGTCAGGGTAGTAGTCTCTAGCGGATTAGTAAAATCTGAGACGTCAAATAACGATAGCCTAACATTGCTCCAATCCAATCCTTCACCCGTTTCTAGGTCCGCAGGACCCATTCCAATGGTTAGCAGAGTGTCGTTTGACAATGGATGAATGTAGGTTGATACTCCAGGTATTTTCAACTCACCCATGATTGTTGGATTAGTTGGGTCGGACAGATCTATGGTCCACAGCGGGTCCATGTTCTCAAAAGTCACGATGTATGCTCTATCTTCAACAAATCTAGCACTCCAAATGGTTTCATTGGGCGCAATGCCCTCAATTATGCCGATTTGCTCAAGTGTTGTGTGGCCAGTAGCATCGGTAATTGGTTGAAGAGCGACTACATTGGAAGTCATTGGCTCAGGGTTATCCATCCACCATCTGCCCCATTGTCCCTCGGTTGAGGCTACTCGAAGTACTCCTTGATACTCAGATAGTGAGAACTGGTTTTGTATCGTGCCGTCTACTCTACCAGATGCGATATATTCTGTTGTACCAGAATCACTAATGTCGAACATGTGAATATTTGTTGCTTCATCAGAGTCATCAGAATTCCAAAACCACCAGGAATCCCAGGATTTCTCGGCCAGTATCAAGGCATCTGCTGAAGAGTAAACTAATGGGTAATTACCGATAATATGGTCCGCTTCAAAGCTGAAGTCAGAACTCGTGAGGTCAAACGAAAAGATACTGTTGACGCCCCTAGAAAAGCCGTCTTGTGGAGCAACGAAACTTGCACAATCCTCGCTAGTGATTGAATGAGTTATTACATCATCATTTTGCCTTTCATAGATTCTTGGAACAAGGTCAGATAACTCCATGTCTGCAATGATTTCTTCATTATCCAACATAGTTTGGTAAGCGACTTTTTCCCTTATCTCCAAGCGGATTGGGTCTTCATAACTAAGATCCCAGTAGCCAGCAGGAAGGTCTAGCCAACTTCTCAATCCCATAGTTTCCATCCAAGCATGTGAAACCGTGCGAATTGTGCCATCTACTTCTCTAGCGGTGATGTAGGAACCTTCGATGAATAGTTCCTTTTCAAGTTCAATTTCAGCCCTGTCGCTGATATCAAATACACTGAATTTAGTTAGAGAGTAGGTTCTCCAAGAATAGTATTCTTCATCCCATTCCATAGCAGAATAGAGTGGGTTTGTCTGCGGTATGTTCCATGAGTTGACTGAAGAGATGACTACTAGTCGGTCACCATCAAGTAACATTGAGTTCGGATTCCCTTCAATGGTTGTGTTTGATTGGTAGACTAAATCACCAAATTCTGGTACGCCCATTATTTCGAGCTTTTTACCGTTCAAGAAATAGATGTAATATCCGTCGGTTTTTACTACATCTGCCTCATCAACACCGCCCTCTTGATTGTTAGTTCCTGAAAAGTCAGTTCCTTCAACTCTCTTTGGCGTAGGTGTGTTGGTGCCGCCTGTGGCGCTATCTGATGCCTCGGCGACCATGTCGCCATCAAGCATCATATCATCCCAGAAGTAGTAATATTGCTCTTCCACCGCTTGCAGTAATTGAATGCGATAATCTTCGAGAATTGATTCTTTGAGTCTGGCCTCTAAGTCATCACAATCATCAAATTCGATTAGCTCGGGTGTCGAAACCGCTCTAGGAACAATAGTTTTCCAGTCCAGAGGAAGGTCGATATCAGGTATCTCAACTTCATCTTCTAAGGCGCCTAAACAACCAGCGGTAAAGAATAGTGAAATCATCAATACCGCCATGAGCTTCTTTGCTTGCATAGTCTTAGCACAGCAGAGTATGTTATCAAACAATTGGTCTCAGCAACGGTACCGAATTGATTTGGTTTTTCTTTGCCAAGGTAGCAATGTTGATACCCTAGCCACCAAACCGCTACTTGGGGATTCGATTGGCCATCAACACTGAAATTGAGCGCCGTTTTCTTGTTGATGGTCGCGGTGATAAGCCATGGCGAGAGTGTCATAGTAAAGTCAATATCAAACAGTTTTACCTAGATAGTGCTGCTCTTGAAATTAATCAACAAAGCATTGCTTACTCTGGGTTCGAACTGGTTAAAATAACGCCAGAAGAACATGGGATTTTAGTTAGTGAAAATAACTGGACCTCCCGCATTAGAATAGCCGATGAAGACACTATCTTGACCATGAAAGGTAAACGATTACGCGCCTCTGCAACAGAATTAGAGTGGAAAATTAATTCAATGTCAAGTATGCATAATTTGGAACAATTACCGCATGTTGTTAAAACCAGATATAATAAAATTAGCAATGATGGTTTAATGTGGGAAATTGATGAATTTGAAGGCTCACTAGCAGGATTGATTCTTGCTGAAGTGGAATTAGATAGCCAAGACCAAGTGGTGGAAATACCTAGTTGGGTTGGCATGGAATTAACTGGTTTGGGTAATTGGTCAAACGCGGCACTTGCCAAGACTTTGGCTAATGCTAGTTCGCTGAAAAAGTAACAACTGCCTCAATTACGCGTTGAGCCTCAATGTCGCTCAACTCATGCATAACTGGTATAGCAACCAGTGATTTTGATAATTTATCAGTGATTGGTAACGTCTCGTTATGCTGTGGATGGTTAGCAAATACTGCTTGCTTATGACATGGAGTTGAGTAATATCTTCTCGCGTCAATTCCATGACTATCTAGGTGTTTTACTAACTGGTCCGGGTATTTTGTTGTAAGACAATATTGATGCCAAGCGTGTTTGGCTCCTGGCCTAGTTTTGGGCGTTGCTACCAGAGTTAAATCAGCAAATGCATCATTGTATTGTTGGGCAATTTCTCTACGCCTTGCCACCCAGTTGTCGAGATGTTTGAGTTGTACTGTACCAATCGCAGCAGACACTTCTGACATTCGGAGATTGCTGCCGAGTTGCATTGATTCCAAACTTGGTGAACGACCGTGGTTTACTACCAGAGAGACCGCATCGGTTAGTTCGCTTACAGTTGTAGTAAGCATGCCTCCTTCACCGCCAACTGCCATGTTCTTGGAAGGGAAAAAGGAGAAACAGCCGAGATCACCCATCGAGCCTGCAATAAGCTCCTTTCCATCCAACATTACTTGGGATGCTCCGTGGGCTTGGGCAGCGTCTTCAATTAGGAAAATCCCTTTTTCACGACACATATCAAACAATCTTGGATTGTATGGCTGGCCATAAATATGAACGCCAATTACTGCCTTGGTTTTATCAGTAATCGCCGCCTCTACTGCATTTACGTCCAAGCACCAATAGTCATCCTCAACATCAACAAAGACCGCAGTAGCACCGGCAAGAGGAATTGCGGTGGCGCTTGAGATGAAAGTGTAAGATGGTACAATGACTTCATCCCCTTCTCCAACTCCCAAGATACGTAACGCCGCCCATAATGATGATGAACCATTTTGACAAGGTGTAGCAACTAATGCCCCGCAATACTTGGCGAACTTTTCACCAAATTCTCGACCTTTTGGGCCTTTTACCCAATGTTTGGAGTCAAGTGTTGTAACTGCAGCATTCCGCATCTCATCTGTCCATGACGGGCGAGCTGTTGGAATTCTTTCCATGTCCCTGCGTGGACATGGACCATTATGATGCTATGTTTTGTTACTGTGTACTTGTATAAGATTCGTCGTGTAATTTAATGTTCAATAACACTTCACCAAAGTCCCTAGCATATGCACAAATCCTTCTGATTGATTCTAGCAGTCTGAACAAATACAATTCACTGTTTGCTTTATTTCTATTGGTCATTAACTGTTCTTCTAAAGACGTAATCTCGTTTTGTGAATCCTTCAATTGGTGTCTTGCTGCCTCTATTTCATGAGAATCTTTGGTTCTAATATTGATCATTAATTGCTTGATGGCTTTCTGCCAGTTCTCTATTTGTGGCAATACTAACTCTATATTAGCCATTGATTGAATGGTAGAATTTGATGTTAATTCTGCCATAATTAGTGCGTGGTCCATCATTCTCTCAAGGCTTCTGGCGAGATTACTATACTCTACTGCCTGATTACGTGATAATTTTAGGCTGCTAGCAACAAAGTGAGAGTCTAATGAAATCGCTACTTGTCTTTGTACCAAATACAGTAATGCATCTACTTCCGCTTCTCGGTCATTTGCATCGTTGAGGATTTCATTTGAGTCCCCTTTGATTACCGATACAATATCACGAATAATCGAAGACAGTTGGGAATACATTCTGTTGATGCTTGCTGTAAGTGGCATCTCAGATGCTCGAAGAAGACATAGTAGCTCTACTTTTGTCTCACTTTCATTCATTGTTTCAAAGCCGCGAGTATTTCGTAAAAACCGTCTAATTTGCTTGTTTAGAGTTCTTTTTTGCTGACTCTCAAATGAAATAATTATTTTGTCAACGCCAGAAATATAGGCGCCCATTAGGTGATCGTGAAGGGAATCTTTGGGTAAATTAGCCGCATTAATGGCTACCGTTCTTGTCTGGAAATTTGCTCGGTTGAGCGGGGAAAGCCGTAATGCCCCACTTGGACGCCAATCAACCCTAACACCGTCTCTAGGGTTCAACTCCATTTGCTCAATCCAAGGTTTTGGTAAGGAAAGTGTGTAAGTTGAACCCCCGGTAAGTTGTATTTTTCTAACATCTACACTGCCTGGACCTGAATTCATTCGTATCAATTCATCGTAATATATACAACTATATAGATTACTTAGGCATTAGGATATAATCTGTTCTTCTATGGAAACTATTGATGGAACCTATCACAATGATTGTTGTTGGCTTGGCGTTGATTGTTTGTGCTTACATGGCATGGAATATTGGAGCAAATGATGTTGCCAATGCAATGGGGACCTCGGTTGGTTCTCGTGCCTTAACCCTAAAACAGGCAGTGGTTATTGCAGCAATCTTCGAATTTTGTGGGGCTTTTTTCGCAGGAGATGCGGTAACTGATACTGTAAGGAAGGGGATTTTAGAAGTAGATTTTACCCAAGTAACTCCCGATATTTCACAAGATATCGCATTTGGTTTCATTGCGGCAATGATGGCTGCAGCAACATGGTTAACAATAGCAACACGGTTTGGCCTTCCAGTTTCAACGACACATTCTATCATTGG
>QXXX01000033.1:0-14509 GCA_009887195.1 Candidatus Poseidoniales archaeon
CTGCAATAGTAATTTTATTCCCAGTTGGTATTGCTTCTCTTTGGGTCGTAGGGTCTATGGCGGTAATTGGCCTTAAGTGGAATGTTTTAACAGTCATGGTGACTGCTCTAACTCTGGGTATTGGGATAGATTATTCAATCCACATGTGGCGTCGTTTTGAAGTCGAATTAAAGCGCCGTAACAATCATTGGGACGCTCTTCGAGCCTCATTATCAACAACTGGAGTCGCTTTGATAATGAGTGCTATTACAACTTCGCTTGGATTTATGGTATTGCTATTATCACCAATGCCGATTATCCAAGACTTCGGCTTAATAACAGCAATTACGGTTGTGTTTTCTCTACTACTTGCGTTGGTACTATTACCGGTACTTATGGAATTATCAGCAAGAAGTAAGGAAGAAGAAGTTATTGAGAAAGAGTTTGAACCACAACTAGATGACTTAGCTTGATAAAGCAGAAACAATCTGTTCCATGGCTAGATTCTGCTCTCTTGCCACCAATGCCAATGACAGCCATATTGTTGCGTAACCAAGCGCCTTTTGTTTACGTTCTGCTCTTCTTTCAATTTCTTCTATTGGGATCTTTGTTTGACGGGATATATACTTCATCAATCGATTTGACATCTTGCTTCTAGGGTCAGTTGATTCATTCTCAGATTGTACTTTGCTAGTTACTTTTGGGGTAAGTTTTTCGGTAGTAGTTTTGGATACTGACTTGTTTGTCTCAACTTTTGGTGAACCTCCAAAATCAGGAGGCGAAATTAGTCTAGAAGGTCTAGGAAACCAACCAATTGGAGTCGAGATATCTTTGGTATCAAAACTAGGACCCAGATTGTCTCGGCTACCAATCAGCCAACCTGTTTCCATTAGTTTACTAACCACTTGTTCTGATTGTTCAGTAGTTAACCATTCCATATCAAAGGATAACACACGTTCCAAGTCTATGTCTGACATTTTTGATATGCCGCGAAAACATAATGCTATGACTCGGCGAATATCGTCAAAATCTTCATCGGTCACATCCATTACACCAGTCAAAACCTTTTCAATCTAATTGTTCATAATTGCTTTAATCAATCAACAGGTTCATGTCATCAGTCATCTTGCACAGGTCGCAGGGGAGTTGTTGTGAGTAAAGAGTACATTGCAAGAGACCCTCGTACCGGGAAACCTCTCAATGTTGCTAGGTCTAAATCTAAGAAGCAATATATTGAAACAGAACAAGGTCCTTGGATGGCTATTCCCGATATGGATATCATCTCATTGGCGATGGGAATTATTGATGAATGTAAGATACCGTGGCGTTCTAAAGATTATCATCTGACACGTAAAGATGGAATTATGGCATTAACTAGAATCAAAGGTGCAAGAGCCAATGAAGCACACAAAGCGCTATTGCTGGGTCTTGAGGACGATGACCCTGTAATACGAGTTTCTTCGCTTAAGGCACTCCCTGAAGTAGCAACCCAAAAATCAGATGAATTATTTGATTGGTTGTCGGTCTTACTCGATGATGGTGACCTTTCGGTTAGAAAAGCCGCCAGTGAGACGCTATCGGTTTCTGCCCCAGTTTTTCCTTCAGGAGTGGATATAATTATTCACAATGAGTTAAGGTCGAGTGATAAAAACAGGAGTAAAGCCGCATTTAAAGGTCTAGATTTGTTGTGCGAAGCTTGGCCTGAGGTTGCTTGTGACCATATCGACGAACTATTCCTTGAACCCGATGCTGAATTGAGAACTAGAGGTGCTAAGTTACTCGGGAAAATTCTGACAAAAGGAGGTTCTGCTAGTTGGGATCTAATTTCCTGGGCGCTAAATGATCATGAATCATCAGTTAGACGAGCAGCAGCTAAAACTCTTCCACGGCTAGCTAAAGTGGATACAAGAATTGCTACAATACTGGCTGAGAGAGCGCTTTCTGATTCAGATTCTCAAGTAAGGGTTAGTGCTGTCAAGGCAATTAGGCTGTTAGATAAGGACAGCGGACGGGCGAAGGAATTAATTCTCAAAGGTGCCTCATCAGGAGATGTCAATGTTAGAAGAGCCTGTATCGATATGCTGCCAATACTCTTCGGCGAGGAAGTCTTGCGTGGGATTGCTATTGACTTGCTAAAGACTGAAACGGACTCACAACTAATTAAGTCCCTTACTCAACTTGCGACAGATGACTCTCTTGAGGGTTCTGAAGCAACTAAGAATAAATTCTTGGCTCCGGCTCCGGCAGTTCCAAAATTAGACCGTGAAGTCGCTGAAGCAGCTGGTAAAAGAATCGGTTTGGACCCCGTTATGTCTGACCAAAGGACTGAAGAAAAGTCCGAGACAAAATCAACTGAATCTGAGTCTAGTGCCCCGAAAGTGTCAAGTTTGTACCGCAGCATCTCGCAAGATGAAATGATGGGCTACGACGAGGATGAGTACTGATTATCCGTTATCCTCTGTCGGCATTGTTAAGAAGGGGCCATTGTTGGCCAAACTGCATAAGGTGTAGTAATGAGTGACTCACAGTTCAATGATAAGGCTGAACAATTTGACAGACTTTGGGATGGAATTACTCCAAAAGGTGTAAACCGAAACAAGTCTTTGAAATTTAGACAATACATCTTAGAGCATGTTCGTCAGACTCGCAGACCTTTGAATAGAGAGAACGCCCGTAAGTATTGGATGGGTATTCTTCAACAAGAAATAGCCGAGCAGGATAACTTTTGATTTGATTTGAGGGCTGCCGCCGTCCGGTAGCTCATCTAATACACTGGGCGGAGGTGAAAAAATGTTCACAAAACAAAGATTCGATGACTGGCCGATTAACTCATCTATCATCTCTGGATTAACAGAACTTGGCTGGGAATTGGCAACTCAAGTACAAAAAGATACTATTCCGTTGGCGCTCGACGGATCCAATGTTATTGGTCAAGCAAGAACAGGTTCAGGTAAAACTGGGGCGTTTGGTATACCAATTATTAACGGATGTCAGCCTAAAGGTGAATTACAAGCCCTAATTCTAACGCCTACTAGAGAACTGGCTAACCAAGTATCTATTGAAATGAATACGATACAAGGAGATTTGGGCTTGAAGATTATCACTGTATATGGTGGTACAGATTTAGAAAAACAGGCACGGCAATTGAACGACGGAGTGGACATAATTGTGGGAACTCCCGGTCGTGTCATGGACATGACAAAAAGAAAGTACATCGACCTTGAACAACCATCAATATTTTGTCTAGATGAGGCAGATAGAATGCTAGATATGGGATTCTTCCCAGATATTAACTGGGTCATTGAAAGAATGCTTAATAGAAGTCAAACACTATTATTCTCTGCTACCTTTCCTCAGGAAATTCTGGATGCAGCATATGAATTTATGGAAGATCCAGAATTTGTTCTTACCAACTCTGAAGAATTAGATGTACCTCCAATTGAAATGTTTAGCATAAAAGTTGGTCGAGCAAACAAGCTGTGGGCGCTTTCAAGACTTCTCAGCAGAATGAGTGAAACCGATCAAACAATCGTCTTTTGTAACACCAAGAGAATGGTGGATCTTTCAGTGCAAAAACTGTCAAGAGCAGGAATTGATGTGAAAGGTCTGCATGGTGATTTGTCACAAAATCAACGTGAAAACATTCTAAACTCTTTCAAGGGTGGAGAAATCAACACTATCGTGGCCACAGATGTTGCAGCTAGAGGTATAGATGTAGATGGTATCACATTAGTGGTAAATTATGATGTTCCCGACGATATGGACAGTTTTATTCATCGTGTCGGAAGAACTGGTAGAATAGGTAGAGAGGGACAGGCCTGGAGCCTGGTTTCAAAGAATGATTCGGGTCAATTATCAAGAATCATTGCTACGTATGGACTAGATATCGCAGAGGTTGAAGTTCCTGAATTGCCAGACGGTATTTCTAAGGACACAATCCAATACAAAGACGATTATCTTGAAACAGCAGATGTATTTGGTTTTGTACCTATCAAGATAACCTCAAGCAATGGTATTAATTCCTCCAGTAGAATAATTTCTACATGGCTAGCAGAAAAGATGCGCTGCGACGAATTAGCAATCGGTCAAATTAAATTAGTGGATGACTATGCATTAGTTAGTGTCCATTCCTCAAAGGTCTCATTGGCTATGAAAGCGTTTGAAAAGTATGAATTCTCCGGGGAAAAACTAACCGCAGTAATCTAATTACTCGCTTTCGATTATTTCTGAAGGCCAGTTCCCAGAATTATTGCGTTTTTCTACTTTGATAACGGTAAATAAGCCAATCAACAATCCAATTCCCGCCAATGACCACGCAGTATTTATGGCATTGTCCCAGGTATTTTGGGCAACCATACATTCATTGGTAGCAATACTAGAATAAGAGCAAAAGTCTAGTGTTTCTTTAGCATCCATGGCTTGTTCATTAGTAGTAACTGAATATGCAGATGATGCTAACATAATTAATACAAATCCTAACATTGCAAAATTTATTTTATCCCAAGACTTCCTAACAAAAACGCGGTATTTATCATTGTTACCAGATAGTTTGATTGCTCTAGAGGGACCTCCTACTTTCCAAAACCATACTAGCCACATTAGCACCAATACCACCAAAAATCCCCAGGTGTAAACAGTTTCATGAAATTGCCACATAGCATTCAGGCAGGCGGGGTTATTTGGGTCAATCGCGCAAGCATCGGCGGCAATTGGGTAAAATGCGACTAATCTCAAGATGTTAAGGACATAAACAATTGAACACATGACCACTATAGAACGGAGTTTTATCTTTTGCGAAACACCATCAGTCATGATTATCAATGTTGAAATAAATATCATCTCATGTACTCCAGCACACTCATCAGATACATACAATGCCACAGTGTCTAGCACTCCCGGGAAATTTTCATTTGATAGGTTAACTTGTGTCATCCATCCATTATTAGTGGTCAGTGTTGCAGTTCCTTCGCCATAAATTATGTTGGTAATCCCACTCCAAACCCATGCTTCAGTAATTTGAATTGGCACTAGTGTATTGGATGGTTGTGTGATAAACCAATAAAGGGCTTCGACAAATAGCAATGCGAGTGGGATTTTCAAGTAGGTTTTGGACAAATCTAGCACTTCAGACCAAGACAAATCTTGCTTAGCCGCTAACTTAGCAGTGGACTTGGTCATAATCATCCCTGTAAGTCACTATTCATCAATATGCGGTATGAGGACTTATCAAAAAACGCATGGTTTGTATACCAACACCGTTTACCTTCAATTGACACGGTTATGTCTAGCAACGAAGTGTCAACAAAAGTGACTCATCATCTAGATGTGTTGGGATTTTATTGTCCAGTACCTTTGCATGAAATGAAAAAAAGTTTGGAACAATTAGTGACCGGTGATGTAATGCAAGTTGATGCCGATGACCCTGAGACACTTCATGATATTCCGATGTATTTAGGTCGCACCAACCATATCTTACATGATGTGATAACTTCATCGGGAGAATTCACATTTATCATAGAGGTGTCAAAATGAGTGAAATAAGAGAAGTCAAGGTCACTGGAGCAGAAGTTCCTAGTCAAGCTAACTTACCAACCACATTCGGTGAATTTTCCATTAGAGTTTTCCACGAAGACTCTACTGGTTTTGACCATGTTGCTCTAACTCTAGGTGATATGACCGGTCCAGATCCAGTTTTGATAAGAGTTCATTCAGAGTGCCTAACCGGGGATGCATTTGGGAGTTTGAGGTGCGATTGTGGTCCGCAGTTACATGCAGCACTAAACGCAATTGTCAAAAAAGGCTGGGGCAGTTTACTCTATTTGCGTCAAGAAGGTAGAGGAATTGGACTACACGCCAAAATTCAAGCATACCATCTCCAAGATAAAGGAGCAGATACCTTGGATGCAAATCTTATGCTAGGTTATCCAGGCGATGCTAGAGATTACCAAATAGCCGCGAGTATGCTAACCAATCTTGGTATCTCGAAAGTTTCATTACTTTCCAATAATCCAAATAAAACTGAACAACTGAGATCTTATGGAATTGATGTGGTTGATAATGTTCCACTAGTGGTTGGTGTTGGAGAGGCAAACCGATCCTATTTAGAGACTAAAGTGCAACGTATGGGTCATTCTATAGATAAAAATCAGCTGGATTAAAACAATGGGGCCGTGGCCGGGAATTGAACCCGGGCTGGGGGAACCACAATCCCCCGTGCTAACCCCTACACCACCACAGCCATCTAGGTTAGTTTAGCGTGAGTAGTGTGGTATTTCAACAATCCGATTACCAATTTAGATTATAATATGCTAATAATTTAACACTAGTCACCCTTGCATTCAATAGTAAAATAGAATCTGCAAAGAGCATGGCGAAGGTTGTGGCAAGAATTCCAGTCTTAATTGTGCTAATTGTCTTGATGTGCTCAAGTATGATAGATGCTGCAGCCAGAAGTGTACATTCTACCGAGGAAGTGGATATATTTCCTCAAGGTCAAATATCCTCGGATGACGTTTGGATGATGGATGATGGAATCACCTTCACCAGTAATAATGCACTGTACACAGAATCTATGGTTGAAGATAATCGAATTACTATACAGCATTCTCGACCCGATAATTTCCAAACTGTAAACATGTGGTCTTCATCCTCACCGACAGATTCTACGTTGGCAACCGGTGCAGCAGACCAACAATATTCCACAACTAATGGTCCGGTAATTGAAGTGACAGATTTTGATACTTCACCACATGAGCAATACGAGATAGTTGCGGTTAGTGTAATCATGTCATTTCATATCCCTGATGCCCTTCAACAAGACCAAGTTAGAATTACCATGAACTATGGTGGTAATTATGAAGAATTAGCAACCTATGTCAACACACAGTCTTCAATTGATTACATGAATGGTAGTATGTGGAATCAAAATATATCAGAGCTATCCCAATGGTCATGGGAAGACCTTAGTGATATTATTTTCACCTTAGATTACGTTTCACTGGGTGGTAGTGATGATACACAACTAGATGTTGATGCTGTAGGTATAGCTGTTACTGTAAAGTACCCTTGGTATGGTACAGAATGGGCCTCAGTAGAATCTACTTCACAAAATTTCGTCATGCCGATAATTGACGTATCTTTAGAATCTGGTGAGTTTACTAATTTGCAAGTTTCGGAGTGTGGGGTGAAACCGGTTAATGATGGGGTTTCAGGGACCTGGGTTAGTCAAGTTATTACCACCGAACCTGGTCAATCAATAGGTCGTATTCATTATACTCACTCTGGTGAAGACAACACTGATATGACAGTAGAGGTGTCATATTCAAGTGATGGTCAAAGTTTTTCTGAGTATTATTCAGTACAATCAAATGATTTGGTTGATACAAATTATGTCATAATCAAAGTATCGACCTCTAGTGATTGTTTAAACTCAATCACCTTGGATTACAACGATCCAACAATTACAATGAATGGCAAGATTTTCGGATCTATTGATGGACTTGCAACAGACTACTCGCGTTGGAAGGTATTCATCAACGACCAAGAAGCCACATTTCAGTCAATTGACCAATTAGGTAATTTCACCATAAATCTATCAATTGGCCAATATTTGATTTCAGGAATTAATGACTTGACGGTAAAGGTTCAAGCGTGGTTTAATTGGGATTCTGACGGGCAGTCCAGTACTACTCTACTAGAGATTTCTTCTATCTCGGTTTTGGGAGGTTTTGAAGTTCAATGGGACGAAGACCCTGTTTGTCAAAACATTGGTTCACAATATTTTGTTGAGGATGGCCCAGGATTATTGATTCCTTTCATGAATGCCTGTCAAGATGATAGAACTACAAATGAAAACCTATCTGTATATTTCTCTGTTGCCGATGAGTCATTAGTATCTGCTAGTTTGGTTCAAGAAGATATTAAACTGGTATTATTGCCGGAAAACTTTGGAGTTACCACGGTCACAGTAACTGTTTCTGACGAATCTTCAAACAATTGGATAGAGACCTTCTTGGTATATGTTCAAGAAGTCGATGATTTACCTATTCTCAACGAATTCCCGTCTATAATTCCGGTTGAATCCGGTGAATCAACAATTATTTCATTTTCATACTTTGATATTGATTCAACTGGCTTAACTGTCACTACTGACAAAACTTGGGCGGTTGTAGACCTGAGCACTTCAACAATCACAGTTAATCCACCCTCATTATCCTCTTCAATGCCAGTAATTGTTACCTTGTGTGATGACTCATCATGTGTCAACAGGACAATGCTGTTAGAAGTGCTCACATTAGCAGAATTATCAATTCAGGAAATAGTGATTGGATCTGAAAAAGTACGGGAAGGAGATTTAGTTGCGGTAAGAGTTTATGTTAAAAATTCAGGTCAAGAAGAAGCATCAAGTATTTCTGTTAGGTGTCAGAGTGATAATAACTTGATTGCAATAAGGTCAATTTCAATCTTACAGCCAGGTGAATTGGGAATCGTTACTTGTGATTGGTTTGTCTCCGATAGTGGACTTAATACAATCTCTGTAGAGCTAGATAGAGCCAACGAAGTATCTGAGAGTGATGAAAATAATAATTTCCAGTCAGTTACTGTAGAGGTTCTTGATTCGAAAAGTGATACTACCTCATCAAGTAATTCCATTCAAGGATCTACTGTATGGATTGCAACATTTATCGGGCTGGCTATTATTATAGGTCTTTTTACCGTTCTTACACCAGGAAAAATCAAAAAGTTAGACTGATGTTTATTCGGATATTGTATGTCGGATAATGCGAAAATCTGCCTATAATTTGATAACCAGTTCGTAAAAGGGGACATTACTTTGAGACTGTGGGGGTCGTTCAACTTAGGTTGACAGAGTAGTATGTGGGAACATGTCAGAATTAAAAATAAGAATTGAAACTGAAGAGTATATTTACGAAGAATACGTAGAAGCTTGATTACTCTTGCTTGGGCCATTGAGGCGGGTAACGCTCATGTTCCATCAAGATCATTGCGGGCTTGCCGATTTCTCCTGACTCCATTTTGGTTAATTCATCAGCCGAATGGTTCATTTTGACGATTCCGACAGCTTCATTTTTGGCGGTAAAAACGGCCACTTCTTGCCCTTTAGATAACTTCGAATCAATTGATAGTAAACCTGGTCGAAGTAAAGGAGCACCATGGCATAGTGCGCTTGCAGCACTATCTTTGACTACAATGTATGGCATGTCCATCAACAATTTTTCAGTTGGATGAATAATTTTGGATAATGCTGCTGAATTGCCGCATTCTTTCCATAGCCAAATTGCGTCAGCAACTTCTTGCAACGTCACACAGTTTGCTAAGGTAAAACGTCCCGAATTTTCTCGACGTAATTCCTTCAAATCTACTTTATACCCCAGCATAAGGCCCATGTCTCTAGCAATGGTTCTAATGTATGTACCTGCTTCACAGTGAATCTTTACAATCGCCTGCTTACCCTTTAATTCAATCAGTTCAAAGGAATATATCTTACGTGTTCGAACTTGGACTTTTACTGCGGATATTTCAGGCGGTACATTGTAAATTCTGCCAGTTAATTTCTCTATGACTTCATTCAATTTCTCTAAATCCGGTTCTTCGGCAAACTTTAGAACATTGATGTAGGTTTTATCAGACTTCAAAATACCCTTGGTTAATTTCATTGCTTTTCCAGTCATCAATGGTAAGACACCTGTGGCAAATGGATCTAAGGTTCCGCCGTGGCCTAACCTTTCCAATCCTAACATGTCTCTGACCCAAGCTGCTACTTGATGTGAGGTAGGGCCTGCTGCTTTGTCAAGCAAAATGAAACCTGAGGCTAATCTTTGTTCTACAGAACTGTTTTGCGGATTGAAACCATGGGCAGAATCTATTTTGCTGGCTTTGTCAATTATGATTCTTGTCATTTCAGTTTCCCTCCAGAATTTTTATTGCTTGGGATAGGACATCCTCTGCACTAATGTTCGAGGCTTCCACGATATGGGTATAAGCCAATGGGTCATCTGGTGTAAGACCATACATGTTTTGATATCTTTGATTATCTATGGACAATCGCTTAGCATTTGCTTCTAGAACTGTTTCGATAGTACCGCCTTCACGAGAGATGACTCGATTGGCTCTTTCATGCTCATTTACTTCTACCCATATTCTTATCGAGGCTACTTCTAATTTGTAAGCCCACCATCCAGCTAAACGAGACTCGATAATTTCAACATCGTCGCCTAAGATAGTTTGTTGGAGGATTTCATCTAGTTCTTTGTCAACAGACTCATCGCTAATGCACAACTCACCAAATTCAGGCAGTGTTAGACCTCGTTTGGCGGCTTCGTTGCGAAAAATCTGACCCCCATTAATTGATTGCCAATTAAAATGGCTAACCAGTCCACTAACTAGAGTTGAAGTGCCACTACCTGGATATCCAGAGATGGTAACCTTCGGCATATTCACACCCATTGGTGTCGACAAACATCACACTTTTTCTTGCGTGGTCCTGCTTTACTAATCATATCAACACCGCATTTTGGACAAGTTAATCCCTCAACACCAGAATAGGCTTCAGTTTTGCTAGATTTATTGTCGACAGCGTTCTTAGGGGCGTCATTAGAACTCTTTTTCTTTGCCTGAGATTTGCTTTTTTGTCTTCGACGTTTAGCGTTCTTGTCAACATTTTTGTCTTGATTAGCCACTAGATGTAGCAACGGTTCTTTCAATTTGTCTCCTGATGAAACTACCGGGTGGGTTCGATATCGTATTAGCTTAATGTGGCGATCTACAACTCTGCCAAAGGGTGCGCTCATGCAAATATAAGCACAAATCCAAGCAGGGAAAAAGAGGAATTTATCTGTTAATAAATTCCATTCTGATGCCCAAGGTAGTGATACATAGTCGACTCTAAATGATTCTACTGTGGTAGTTAACCAAGAAAATACTGCAATAATTATTACCATAGTAAACATCATTGGTTTCATAGCTCCCATTTGCACCTTCAATTGCTCTGGCATCATTTGTTGTTGCAATACAGTTGCTTTTTCTTGAAGTATTGGGTCTCTTGAAATTCTTGCGTCATTCATCATTCGTCGAACTTGTCCTTGTCGATGTCCGATGTGAGCTTGTTCAATTGGGTCAAGGAAGAAACTTCGCAATACTGTATTCATTAACATTGACATAGTACCCAAAATAAGTACAGTGATGATGAAAAATGACTCCTCAGGAAGAATTGGCGATAAAAGTGGGTCGGCAAAGCCTCCCATTGTTGTTCTTATGCCTGGATTCATGATTAGTAATGTCATTAGAACCATGACCATTAGCATCATCATCATTGAACCACCCGGCGGCTGGGGTGGAGGTGGATTGTTGCCGTTTGCCATGTTCCTCTGAAATGAATGAAGGGCATGAATGTTGGCATTGTTTGAGGCATATTAAGGACAATCAAATATCAGTGATATTCAAACGATAAAGGGTATTAGGACTTTTTATGCGCCGCAAAGAACCGTTAGAAGTAGAGTCTAATTGGAAACATCCTTTGCCAATGCCAATGCCATATCAACCGGTATGTGTGACTGAACTAGAGGCAACTGAACAAGTAGCATTACTCGCAATTCAACCTAGAATCTTTATGTGGACAGATTCTGAGCGTCACTGCATCAATAATTGGGAATTTTTAGCCAGTGTAAGACAGGGTGTTCCTCCTCAAGGGATTGAAGCAGAACTTAATGCTTGGATGGAACAATATCCAACAGCATGGCTTGCAGTAGATTTGCGAGATGGTGTAATGATGCCATCAACGTCGAAACCTATCGAGCAGTTTCTTGCAGACTTGCCTAGACCGGTAATGGTTATTGTATCTAGAGATTCACAAAGTGAAATCTGGCCTAATTGGATTTTACCACAATAATCAAGATTCAAAAGTCCATCCGCAGGATGCACAAGTTATAGCATCAGCAGGAGTATTTGCTGAACATACAGGACAAACTTTCTCCTGTGATTCAGCAGTTTCTTCCTCTGTGTTTACTACTTCTTCTTCATTTGCTTCCTCGGTTGAATCTGTAGTCCATGCTTTTGCAGCGTCTTCAAGTTCTGCCTTCTTTAGATATCCATTATCATCATGGTCAAAGTTAACTGCATGGGCAACAAAGGCATCACGATCATCAACACTAATCTCATGAGATTCCATTACTCTAAGCAAAACGTCTTCTCTCCATGTGACATTTGGTGCCACATCTTCAGTACCTTCGTCGCTTGTGTCTTCAGAAGATTCAGCCTCTTCAGCAACTTCTTCAGCGACCTCCTCAGGTGCAGCTTCAGGAAGTTCATCAGATTCTATTTCATCGCCAAAGTGTACGCCATGGAATTTGTTTAAGATGTCACCATCAACTTCTCCGCTTCCCTTGATTTCAAAGCAAACCTCAATCCGTTCACCTTTACCAACCATTGGAACCATCCAACTTGTTTGGACGCCAAGGTCAATATCTTCAGTAGTCATTTCACAATCATCACGCTTGCCAGATGCTCCTTTAATGTACCAATCTTTGATTTCAAAGTTAGTCGGTATAACATCGTTAATGTATATGTCTTGCAAGGCAGTATCACCATTGTTCTCGAACAAAATCAATACCTCATAGCGGCCTTTACCACCTAGAGGTATTGCTTGCTTACCAGCTGAGAAATCTCTTCTGTTGTGTATTACCTTGATAGATGGTGGTGATGCACAATCTCGACCACAAACTGGACCAAACCTCTCAGCGCTAAATTCAGCTCTTAGTGGTGCAACCACTTTCTTATTTTCAGGTGATGGGTCTGGAGCAATCAAGTCATAAGACACTGCGATTTCTTCTCCAGGTGCAAGGCCCAAAGGACCTCGAGTACCGATAGTCATGGTTAGAGTATGTCCGTCGCCATCAGGTGACCTGTGTTCTTTCTCAAGAGTTATTCCAGTACTGATTTCTGCTTTGTATTGATCAGCTTCTAGTTCTGTTCCAGCAACTGATATTCTCATTGACTCTAAATCTGGCGCATCAAACAATCCTGGTATGTCATCAGTGATACGCATTAAATTGATTGTAGCCGAACCTTTGTTGATTAGTGTAATGGAAGAGTTTACTTTTTGATTTCTGTATGATCTCAGTCCAGAAGTTGAATAACTCTTGTTGACTTCAGCCTCTAGTACATCGAAGACATTTTCTTCAAGTTTCATAGAACCTTCTGTTGAGCGGGCAGCGTGGGGCAAAATGGTATATGACAAGTCATAGGTAAAGTCTGGCTCAGAGTTTGCCACAACAGTTCTATCTTCCGACTCCCACTTTCCGTTTGGAAGAACGTCTTGTTCAACATCATGTATATCAAATAATAATTCATTACTACCTTTCATTCTAACTTGTAATTTAACCAAATCTACTGCAAATGAGGACCGATTTTCAAAAATAGTCTTACAAATCCAATTATCTGGTCTCTCGTCTTCTCTAACTCTCATGTAAGTGAAACCTCGGCAGAAAGCATCGAGTTCTCTAAAGTTAAGATTTGACAATGTTGAATTGGCAGTGTAGGTTGCAGAAGCGGATCCTGCTTTGATAGTTTTAGTTCCAGTAACTGTGATTGATCCCTCTACAGACAGCACTTGCTTCTCACCAGCGCCAAGGGTTCCGATATTCCAAACTAAGTTCTTGCCATCCATTGTTGCCATGTCTGTATTGTTAAACGATACTTCGTCAGGAACAGGTCTTACAACCTCTACGTTTTCTAACAGCACATTAGACATATTTTCCACTTCCAATTCTAAGGCAATTGGTCCACCTTGAGGTCCAAATGCAACAGATAATGACCTTTCTTGTGATCTTGCCGGATTAGTATCCAATCGCTCACGCAGAGCCATCATTCTCATGCCTTCAACTTTGTACTTCATGCTGTATTTTTTACCAGCTTCAAGTTCATCAACAGAAACATGGTCTCCACCTATATCGGTTGATTCAGCATTGTCAAGAATTACGTCAATATCGTAAATCCTATCATCGGCTGATGGGTTGTTGATTGTTAGTGTACCCTTGACGGATTGTTTCACAATTTCGCCGTCAGAGTTGAGTGTTGCACTTTCAATTTCATGCAAACTGCCCTCGAGCTTGTCGCCAGGTACTTTCTCTACATCATCTCTTGAACGAATAGTTGCTCCCGCTTGCTCACCGCTTAGGTCATCAGGTGACATATTCTCCTGTACAGCTTCACTTTCTGTCGCAGGAATGTCGGCTACTGGAGCCAATAGAAGATCAGCAGGTGACACTTCAGGTGCAGGGGTCGCCTCTTCGCTCACTAATTCGGCATCGTTGGACTCTTGTGGCGGTGCAAGCAGCAAGTCTGCGGGTGAAGCCACTGGAGCATCCATTGGCGGCATTGGTGGCATCTCAGGAGGTGCCGGAGGTGCGTCCATAGGAGGCATTACTGATTCTAGAGGTCCACTAAGTGCAGACATTAGTGGGTCGTTTTCAGGAGGAGCCGGTGGTGCATCCATAGGCGGCATTGGTGGCAT